>JBEITQ010000042.1:0-10472 GCA_040374835.1 Phycisphaeraceae bacterium
CGAGGACGCCTGCACGCCGGGCAGGCCCTCCTCGGGCTCGTAGTTGGACTGCTGGAAGCGGCAGTAGTTGAAGCCGGGCAGGCCGCCCTGGCCGTTGCCGCCGGGCACCGCCGAGAAGCCGGGGGCGGTGCCGATGCGGTAGCCGGGCCAGCATGCGCTCACGATGATCGCACCGCTGTCGGTGGGGCCCTGGTTGATCCCGACGCCCGCATTGCCGGCCGAGCACACCGTGGTGATGCCCGCGCCGGTGCCCACGCCCACCAGCAGGTTGACGGTGGGCTGCGAGACGGCGGCGTTGCCGTTGTTGCCGATCGGCATGCAGATCACGTCACCCTCGCCGAGGTCGATGAGGGCCTGCGTGATCGCGGCGATCAGCCGCTCGCCTTCCTCGACGCTGACGGAGGGGTAGAAGTTGATCCGTGCGCCGGAGGCGATGCCGGTCACGCCGACGTCGTTGTCCTCTGCGCCGATGACGCCCAGCACGGCGGTGCCGTGGTCGGGGTCCATCGGGTCCTGGTCGATGAGCACCTGGGTCTGCCCGGGCTCCGGGTTGACGACGTTGACGAGGTCCTCGTGCTCGACGAAGGCGCTCAGGTCGATCACCGCGACCGTCGTGTTCTGGCCGCGGCCCTGCGTGGCCGCGTTGACGCCGAGTTCGCCCAGGAGCTCGTCGTAGCCGGCGAGGTCGAGGCCGCCGCCGCGGTAGCCGCTGTTGAGCCAGGCGAGCGTGCCGAGGTTGCCGGCCCGGTTGGAGCGCGTCGGGTCCGGCACCACGGTGTTGGGCTGGCTCGGGGGCACCACGGGGTACACCTGCGGCGGCACGAGTGCCGCGGGCGAGGTGAAGGGGTCGAGCACGGCCTGGCCGACGGTGTAGGCCTGGTAGCCGCGCGTGTTTCCGAGCTGGCCGCTCGGGAACACCTCGCGCCCCGCGGTGAGGAGCGGGGACGGGCCCGACGGCGGGAAGTTTGAGTCAGGAGCGATGCCCGGGGTGGTCGGCAACGCGTCACCGGTGCACGGCGAGCCCTTCCCGAGCAGCTCGCCCTGCGATCCCGGCGCCGGCGCCGGCGCACTGGTCGCGAGCGAGACGCAGTTGTCGTCCCACTCGATGATGCAGCAGGCGGGGTCGTTGCGGCACACGTAGACGCAGCACGTGACCTGGTTGCAGCCGCCGCTCGCGTGCGGGGTGAAGCAGCCGCCGGCGAGCAGCGCACCGCCGCCCTCGAGGCTCGGGTCGGGCTGTGCCTGCTGGGACACGCCGGTGTCCGGATCGGCCTCGTCGGTGATGTTTCCGTTGGGGTAGTCGATGGCGTCGAGCCGGTCGGTGCCGGGCACGAACTGCCCGGTGTTCACGTCGAGGGTGTATTCCATCAGGCCGCCCGAGACGGTGTTCGGCGTGTCGGGCGCGACCACCTGGCCCTGGATCACCACCGGGCCGCCCTCGACCGCCGGCGACTGGAAGATCGCGCCGCGCATGGCGAAGCACGGGTCGTACTTGTAGAAGTCCGGGGTGCCGTCCGGCGAGCCGCGCGGCGGGCCGCCGTCGTAGATGCTGCCGAACTGCGCGCAGAGGACGTTCGCGTACGTGGCGCAGAGCGCATCCCAGCCCTGGTTGCCCTCGACCTCGCTGCAGCCCGGCAGGCAGCCCGAGATCAGGTTGCAGCACTGCGTGTCGTTGCAGCCGGCGCGGCATTCGGGCAGGACGATGTCCGCCTCGCAGATCTGCGGGGAATTGCAGCCGCCGCCGCCGCCGAGCGCGGAGCATCGCGGGGCATTGACCTGCGGCGGCCGGCTGGCCGTGTAGCAGTTGTTGATGCCGGCGGTGAGGGGGGAGTTCTCGCCCGCGGCGCCGCAGCCGAACTGCGACGAGAAGTTCTGGCGGTGCTGCTCGGGGGTCGACTCGATCTCGACGTACTCGACGATGTCGAGGTCGTTGAAGGCACGCGCCGCCGCCAGCAGCTGCTCCGGCCGCACGTCCACGTACACCAGACCCGCGAGGTCGGGCTGCGCGCGTCCGCTGCGCGCCTCGGCGCGCTGCTCGAGGCTGCGGAGCGCCTCGGGGGACTGGCGAAGCGCGGACCGCACGGTGCCGTCGAGGGCGGACAGGATCTCGCTCACCTCCGGCATCGGCTCGCCGAGCCGGTTGCGGACGAACATGCCCGGCATCGCGTCGGCGCGGACCTTCAGGTCATCGCGGAACTTGACGACCAGGCGTCCGTTCCAGGTGGGCTTGCCCGTGGCCTGGTGGACCGGCAGCTCGATGAGCTTCGAGCGCACCTTCGGGAACGGCGTGCGCGCCTTGATGCCCGCGTCGGGAGTCGGGGACGCGGCGAGGCCGGCGCCCTCGATGCCTGGAACCGCCGAGGTCGCCGTGCCGTTGCCCTTGCCGAGCGTCGGACCGCCCGAGGAGCCGCCGTTGCCGGCGCGGTCGGGGGCAATGGGCGATGCCGCCAGCAGGCCCGTCAGCAGGCTTGCGGCGCACACGGTGGAGACGAGGCGGATGACCATGGGGTGAATCGACTCTCCGGCCGACGGCGTGGATCCGCCGACGGCCAACTGCGCACGGACACGACGGCCGCAGGGCACCCTGCGGCCGCCGAAGAGGCATACGGAAGTTACTCGCCCCCTGATGCGCCAGCAACTTCGGGATTCGTCGCGAACCGCTCAGTCGGCGAGCACCGGGACGGTCCCGGCGGGCGCCAGCACCCGATGCCCGATATCCCGCCGGAAGAAGGCGCCCGGGAACCGGATGCGCGCGGCCGCGGCGGTCGCCAGGTCACGGGCCCGGCGCAGGTCGGCGGCCAGGGCGGTGACGCCGAGCACCCGCCCGCCTGCCGTCACCACGGATCCGTCGTCCCGGAGGGCGGTGCCGGCGTGGAAGACGTGCACCTCTTCGCCCGGACCGGCGCATGCCGCAGCGGCCTCGATGCCCTCGATCGGGTCGCCCGTCCGGGGCGTGCCTGGGTAGCCCTCGGCGCAGACGGCCACGCAGCAGGAGGTACGGGGATCGAAGTCGATGTCGGCCCCGTCGAGCTCGCCGCCCGCCGTGCGCCACAGGATGTCGACGAGGTCGCCGCGCAGCCGCGGCATGATCGACTGGGTCTCGGGGTCGCCGAAGCGCGCGTTGAACTCGAGCACCTTCGGCCCGCCCGGCGTGAGCATCATGCCCGCGTACAGCACGCCGCGGAACTCGATGCCGTCTCGGCGCAGCGCATCGACCGTGGGCACCAGCACGTCGCGCGCCACCGACTCGACCACGGCGGGGGTCGCGAGCGGCGTCGGGCAGTAGGACCCCATGCCCCCGGTGTTCGGGCCGGTGTCGCCCTCGCCGACCTGCTTGTGGTCCTGGCAGGGGTCGAGCACGGTGATGGTGCGGCCGTCGACGAGCGCCAGCACGCTGACTTCCTGCCCGACGAGGCGCTCCTCGACGACGACGGTCGCCCCCGCGTCGCCGAAGGCCCGCTGCTTCATCATGCGCTCGAGCGCGGCGACGGCCTCGGCGCCGTCGGAGCACACGGTGACGCCCTTGCCGGCGCAGAGTCCCGAGGCCTTGACGACCACGGGCACGTCGCGCGCCTGCACGTAGGCGCGCGCCTGCTCGAACGTGGTGAACGCGCGGCCGTCGGCGGTGGGCACGTTCGCCTGCTTCATCACCTGCTTGGAGAAGGCCTTGTCGAACTCGAGCCGGGCGCCGTCGCGGCGCGGGCCGAAGACGCGCCGGCCGGGGGCCTCGAGCTCGTCGACGATTCCCTCCGACAGCGGTCCCTCGGGGCCGACCACGACCAGGTGGATGTCGTTTCGGTCGAGCCACGAGCGCAGGAAGAAGCGCTCGCGTGCCGCGAGCGGCGCCGGGCAGGGCTGGCCGAGCGCACGCAGGCCGGCGTTGGCGTCCTGCTGCACCCAGAGCGTGCCGAGGCGCGGGGACTGCGAGAGCTTCCAGGCGAGCGCATGCTCGCGCCCGCCGCTTCCGACGAGGAGCACGTTGCAGGGTGACGGGACGGCGGTCATGGGCGGTTTGGTCCGGTGCGCCGCGGCGCACGGCGGAAGGGCCGAGTCTATCGCGCTTCTGCTACCCTTCCGGCCCCGCGTTCCGGCCGCCGCGCCGCGCGCGGAGCGCCCCTCGGAGGAACATCCCGCATGCGAAGCTCGCGCATGACCGCCGTCGCCGTCGCCGTCCTGGCCATGGCCTGCCCGACCCTCGTCGCCGACGACCGCGCCGCCGTCGACGCGCTCAACGCGCCGATGAAGGTCATCCAGGACAAGAACAAGTGCTGGAAGACGGTCTTCGACGCCTCGATGGCGATGACCGCCGCGCCGGGCAAGGCCGAGGACCTGGACGTCCTCAAGGTCTGGCCGGGCATGGAGGGCTGGGACGCCATGAAGGCCTGGGCCGCGGCCAACGCCCCGATGGGGCAGGCGCTGCTCGAGTCGCAGAAGGCGCTGGCCTTCGGCATGCCCTACGGGCGCGACGCGGTCGGGCCCACCTTCGTCGAGCGGGGCGTCGTGATCCAGGTCGGCGACGGCCTGCAGGTCTACCGCTCCGAGCCTCGGTACCTGAGGGAGATGGACAAGGTCACGGCGTGGGTGGCCGCCGAGATGTACCGCCTGGGCGGGGAGAAGAAGTTCGACGAGGCGTTCTCGCTGGGGATCGCCTGCCTCAAGGTGCTGCGCCAGGTGGCCGACCAGCACCTGCTGGAGGAGAAGGTCTGGGCGCTGAACGAGATGTGCGACGTCTGCTCGCTGCAGCGCGACGTCATGCAGACGTTCCTGGCGGACATCCCCGGCGCGGTGCTCAAGAAGTTCTCGCTCACGGGATACGCGTTCGTCCGGCCGACCGACGGCGAGCGCCTGCGGCGCCTGGACATGCCCGAGGGCGACCGCGTGCTCGCCGAGGCGATGATCAACCTGCTCTTCGACGAGCGCGGCCAGCCCGACGCGGCGAAGTTCGCCTCGACCATGGGCGAGATGCAGGCGCGCGACGAGCCCCTCTCGGCCTTCGGCGCGGCGCGCCGGTGGCAGCAGATCGCCGGCCTGCACGGCTCCAAGGACCAGGCGCTCGCGCGCCTCACCAACATCTACGACGACTGGTGGCGGCGCTGGCGCCTGGGGTACTTCGACAAGCTGCTCGACAACCCGACGGTGATCAGCCGCACCAACCGCACGCGCTACGCGATGGTGCTCCTGATGGTGAAGGACCTCGAGCGCGTGTTCCTGCTGCGGCAGCGGCTCAACGCCGAGCTCAACGGCACGGTGCTGGCCTTCGGCCTGTGCGCGCGCTACCGCGACCTCGGGTCGTGGCCGCGCGGGCTGGACGAGACCTACACGCAGTACACGGTGAAGCGGTTCGACCGCGACCCGTGGGACCCCGACTGGGGCCGCTGGCAGTACGCGAACCTCGCCGCGCCGCGCGAGATCGAGACCGACTTCGGCCGCGTGCGGATCGAGGGCGGCGTGATCTACGCGCGCGGCGCCGACCGCGCCGACAGCTCGGCGGCCAAGGCGACGAACGACGGCGTGACCGGCGACTTCGTGGCGTGGCCCGCGCTGCGCGCGCTCGCGCGCATGCAGGGAGCCAAGTGACGCGGCGCACGCCGCGGGAGGAACGATGAGCGCCTCGGCCGAGCAGGTGGTGATCGTTGGGTCCGGCCCCGCCGGATGGACCGCGGCGATCTACGCCGCGCGCGCGAACCTCCGCCCCGTGGTCTACGTGGGCGTGCCGGCGACCAACCCGGCGCCGGTGCTGCCGGGCGGCCAGCTCATGCTGACCACCGAGGTGGAGAACTACCCCGGCTTCCCGCACGGGGTGACCGGCCCCGAGATGATGGCCAAGTTCCGCGAGCAGGCCGAGCGCTTCGGCACGCGCGTGGTGGACGCCAACATCGACCGCTGCGACTTCTCGCGCCGGCCATTCGCGCTCACCGACTCCGACGGCCGCACGGTGCACGCGCAGAGCGTGATCGTCTCGACCGGCGCCACCGCCAACTGGCTGGGGCACCCGAACGAGATCCGGCTGGCGATGAACGGCGGCGGCGTGAGCGCCTGCGCCGTGTGCGACGGCGCGCTCCCGGCCTACCGCAACCAGCCGCTCGCGGTGGTCGGCGGCGGCGACACGGCGATGGAGGAGACGAGCTACCTCACCAAGTTCGCGAGCAAGGTGTACGTGATCCACCGCCGCGACTCGCTGCGGGCGAGCAAGAGCATGCAGGACCGCGTCCTCTCGAACCCCAAGGTCGAGATGGTGTGGAACAGCGCCGTCGAGGACGTGGTGGGCGACAGGCACCTCGAGGCCGTCGTCGTGAAGGACGTGCGCACGGGCGCGACGCGCCGCCTGGACGTGAAGGGGCTCTTCATCGCGATCGGGCACTCCCCGGCGACGAAGTTCCTCGCGGGCAGCGGGATCGAGTTCGACGAGAAGGGCTACGTGCTGCTGCGCTCGCGCGGCTCGCAGACCAACGTCGAGGGCGTGTTCGCCGCCGGCGACGTCGCCGACCAGCACTACCGGCAGGCGATCACCGCGGCCGGCATGGGATGCCAGGCGGCGATCGACTGCGAGCGCTGGCTCGCGGCGCAGGGCGTCCACTGATGGCGGGAACGCTCGGCCGCAAGGAGCGCTGGGTGGCGACGGGGTCGCTCGCGGCGCTCGTGGCCGGGATGTTCGTCGGCGAGGCGCTGCACCGCAACGGCCTGGACGGCGTCGTGTCGGCGTTCTCGGTGGCCGGCGACCTGATGCTCGTCCGGCCCCTCATGATGCTGGTGCTGCCGCTCATCGTGACGAGCGTGCTGGCCGGGATCACCTCGCTCGGCGACCCGTCCCGCCTGGGGCGGCTGGGCCTTGCGACGTTCGCCTACTTCCTCGGGACGATGCTCGTGGCGGCCGCGCTCGGCGCGATGCTCGTGACGATGGTCGGCCCCGGTCTCGGGCTGTCGCCCGAGGACGTGTCGGCGCTCAAGCAGAGCGGCATCGAGCGCTTCGAGGCGGCGCCGAAGCTCGCGCAGGCGGCCGCCACGGGCGGGGAGGGCCTCGCCTACGCGTGGCTCAAGATCGCCCGCGACATGCTGCCGGCGAACCCGTTCGCGGCGATGGCCGACGGGCAGCCGCTCGGCATGATCACCTTCGCGCTGGTGCTCGGGGTCGCGGTCGCGCTCGGCGGCGCCGCGACCGAGCCGCTCTCGCGCCTGATCGCCGCGCTCAACGACGCGCTGCTGCGCGCGGTGGGCTGGGTGATGTGGATCGTCCCGGTCGGCGCGTTCCTGCTGGTGGCGGCGAGCGTGGGGCGCATCGGCCTCGCGCAGCTCCTCGGCCCGCTCGGGCTCTACATGGCGGTCGTGGTCGGGGGACTCGCGATCCACATGTTCGTGATCCTGCCGGCCCTGCAGCTGGCGCTCGGCGGCGGCAACCCGTTCCGGTTCATGTGGTCGATGCGCGAGGCGCTCGCGACCGCGTTCGCGACGGCAAGCTCGAGCGCGACGCTCCCCGTCACCATCCGCGTGTGCGAGACCGAGGGCGGCTGCTCGCAGCGCGCGACGCGGTTCTGCGTGCCGCTCGGCTCGACCCTCAACATGGACGGCACCGCGCTCTACGAGGCGGTGGCGGTGGTGTTCCTGTTCCAGCTCTACGGGGTGCAGCTCTCGTTCGGCGAGCTCGCGGTCGTGGTCGCCACGGCGACGCTCGCCGCGGCCGGCGCGGCCGGCATCCCGAGCGCGGGGCTCGTCACCATGGTCATCGTGATCACCGCGGTGAACTCCTCGCTCGGCAGCGAGAAGGTGCCGGTCGGCGCGATGGGCATCGTGATCGGCGTCGACCGCCTGCTCGACATGTGCCGCACCACCGTGAACGTGTGGGGCGACATGGGCGCGGCGCGCATCATGACGCGCCTGGCGCCGGACTGACCCGCCCGCGCGGCGCCGGTCAGGGCCTCTCGATCATCGTCACCCGCATGCCGCAGTCCTCGACCTGGCGGGGGTCGATCGGGCCGGGCGCGTCGATCATGAGGTCGCCGCCCGACTGGGTCTTGGGGAACGCGATCACGTCGCGGATGTTCTCGGTGCCGGCGAGGTGCATCACCAGGCGGTCGAGGCCGAAGGCGATGCCGCCGTGCGGCGGGGCGCCGTGGCGCAGCGCGCCGAGCAGGAAGCCGAACTTGAGCTCGGCGTCCTCCTGCGTCAGGCCGATCAGCTTGAAGACCTTCTCCTGCACGTCCATGCGGTGGATGCGGATGGACCCGCCGGCGATCTCGCTGCCGTTGACCACGAGGTCGTAGCCCGCGCTCAGGCAGCCGCCCGGATCGGACTCGAGCAGGTGGAACTGGTCCGGGTTGGGGCTCGTGAAGGGATGGTGCATCGCCACCCAGCGCTTGCCCTCGTCGTCCCAGTCGAACATCGGGAAGTCGACGACCCAGAGGAACTTCCACTGCGCCTCGTCCACCAGGCCGAGGTCGCGGCCCACCTTCAGGCGCAGCTCGCCGAGGGCCTTGGTGGCCGCGTCCCAGTGGTCGGCGACGACGAGCACGCTGTCGCCCGGCTCGAGGCCCAGGCGCTCGGCGAGCGCGGCGCGGAACGGCTCGAGGTGCTTCGCCACGCCGGTGTCGAAGCCGTTCGCCGTGAACTTGGCGACGGCCACGCCGCCGACCCGGAACTGCTTCACGAACTCCGTGTAGCCGTCGGTCATCTTGCGGGTGAGCTTCTCGGCGCCGCCGGGGACGCGGATGGCCTTCACGCAGCCCGCTCGGCCGGCGCGCGACTTCCCGAGCGCCTGCTGGAACACCTGGAACTCGCTCGCCTTCACGATGTCCGAGACGTCGCGGATCTCGAGCGGGTTGCGCAGGTCCGGGCGGTCGATGCCGAAGCGGTCCATCGCCTCCTGCCACGTCATCCGGCGGATCTCGCCGATGTCGCAGCCCAGCACTTCCTTCCAGACGAGCCGGGCGAACCCGCCCATCATGGCCATGACGTCCTCGCGGTCGACGAAGCTCATCTCCAGGTCGATCTGGCTGAACTCCGCCTGCCGGTCGGCGCGCGGGTCCTCGTCGCGCAGGCACTTGCACACCTGGATGTAGCGGTCGAACCCGGCCACCATCAGGATCTGCTTGAAGAGCTGCGGGCTCTGGGGCAGGGCGTACCACGATCCCGGGTGCAGGCGCGACGGCACGATGAAGTCGCGCGCGCCCTCGGGCGTGCTCTTGATGAGGAGCGGGGTCTCGATCTCCACGAAGCCGTTCGACGCGAAGTAGTCGCGGGCGAGCTTCGTGACCGTGCTGCGCGTGCGCAGGATCTGCTGCATGCGCGGCCGGCGCAGGTCGATGTAGCGGTACTTGAGCCGCGTCTCCTCGCCGATCCTCTCCGCCTCGTGCTCGTCGGGGAGGATCGGGGGGTTCTCGGCCTTGTTGAAGACCTCGAGCTCCTCGGCGACGAGCTCGACCTCGCCGGTGGCGAGCTTGGGGTTCGGGTCGCCGGCGCGCTTGCGGAGCGTGCCGCGCACCCCCACCACGTCCTCGCGGCGCAGGGCCTTGGCGGTGCGCACCACGTCCGGGTGCCCCTGCTCGAGGTCGAACACCACCTGGCAGAGGCCGTCGCGGTCGCGCAGGTCGATGAACAGCAGGCCGCGGCCCTGGTCGCGGTAGGTGTTCACCCATCCGTTGAGGGCGACGGTGGCGCCGGCATCGGCGAGGCGCGGCTGTCCGCAGGTGTGCGTGCGCTTGATCATGGGGAAGGGGTGGAGGATAGGAAAATCCGGGGGGCGGCGGCCGCACCCGGTTCCCCGGCTATTTTCCGCGCGTGCCCACCGTCCTCGTCACCGCGTTCGAGCCCTCCGGCGACGCCCACGCGGCGCCGCTCGTGCGGGCCCTGCGCGCGCAGGCGCCGGACGTCCGCGTGGTGGGGTGGGGCGGCCCGCGGATGCGCGAGGCCGGCTGCGAGATGGCCGGCGAGACCGCGCGCGACGGCGCCATGACCCTGGTCGGGCTGCGGAAGATCCTGGAGGTCCGCCGCACGGTGCGCGAGATCCGCGCATGGGCCGCGGCGAACCCCGTCGACGTCCATGTCCCGGTCGACAGCCCCGCGGCCAACTGGCACATCGCGTCGTGGATGAAGCGGCACGGACGCGGCGCGGCCGGCGGCTCGCGCGTCGTCAACCTGGTCGCGCCGCAGCTCTGGGCGTGGGCGCCGTGGCGCATCCGCAAGTGGCGCCGCACGAGCGACGCGATCCTCTGCCTGCTCCCCTTCGAGGAGGCGTGGTTCCGCGCGCGCGGGGTCCGCGCCCACTTCGTCGGCCATCCGGTGCTCGCGCACCCGATCGATGCCGCCGCGCACGCGCGCGCCGCCGCGCTCCCGCAGGGCGCGCCGCGGCTCCTCCTCCTTCCCGGCAGCCGCTCGTCGGAGGTGCGCACCAACATGCCGCGCATGCTCGAGGCGTTCCGCGCGGCGTCGGCCGCGCGGCCCGGGCGCGCCGGCGTCGGCATGGCCGGCAACGGCGCGCG
>JBEITQ010000056.1:0-9576 GCA_040374835.1 Phycisphaeraceae bacterium
ATCGCCTGCGCGATGCCCAGGCGCTGGCGCATGCCGCCCGAATAGGTGCGCACCTTGCGCTTGGCGGCGTCGGCCAGGTTCACGCGCTCCAGGAGCTCGGCGACCAGCGCCTTGCGGCCCTGCGGGGCATCGACGCCCTTCAGGCGCAGCAGGAAGTCGAGCATCTGCGCCCCGGAGAGCGACGGGTAGAAGCCGAAGTCCTGCGGCAGGTAGCCCAGTCGGCTCCACACCGCGCGCGGGTCCTTCACGATGTCCGTGCCGTCGAGCGTCACCGAGCCGCCGGTGGGCTCGAGCAGCCCGGCCAGGATGTTCATGAGCGTCGACTTGCCGGCGCCGTTCGGGCCCAGCAAGCCGAACAGGCCCTCGGGGATCTCGAGCGAGACGCCCTTCAGCGCGGCGACGGGACCGGGGTAGATCTTGACGAGGTCGTTGATGCGGAGCATGGGTGGGTCCTGGACCGTTGATGGTAGCGGCAATTTGTCAATCGTTCAGGCGCGCCAGGCGATCGCGCGCGGCGGCAGCGCAGGGCGGGGGCGCGCGACCTGGATCGCCTGCACCACGTGGCCGTAGACCCAGCCCAAGCCGCGGACGAGCCACAGCGTGGCGGTCATGAGCGCGATGCCGGCGAGGAACGTCGGCAGCACCGCGGTTCCGGGCAGCCACACGTTGCCGTCCGCGTCGGGACTGAGCTCCATCCAGAGCAGCCGCACCGTGAAGTCAGGTTCGCCGTTGACCCGTTCGATCGGCACGCCAAGCGCGAAGAGGACCGGCATCGCCAGCAGCACGGCGCTGAACGCCGTCAGCGTGATGGTGACCGCGAACGCCGCCACGCTCGCCGGGAAGTTCCCCAGGAGGTACGCCAGCGACAGCCAGCTCCGGACGTCCCGCAGCCAGCACCAGATCCGCTGCCAGAAGCCGACGCTGTCGGCGCCCGCGACCGGCTGCGTGCGCCGCGGCATGCGGACGCCGAGCAGCGCCTGGACGACGCGTCCCTCGAACAGGCAGAGGGCGCGTGCGCTGCCGAGGAGCGCCACGAAGATCGGGAACCCGAGCAGCGTGGGAAGCAGGCCGATGGCGACGGCGCCGATGCTGACGCTCCAGACGAAGTACGCGAGGGCCAGCGCGAACCCGACCACGCCGAAGTAGAGCAGGGCGCCCCATGCCTCGGGCTGCGCCCACACCCCGATGATGGGCAGGCGCCGGAACCCGCCGCGGCCGGGGGGCGCCACGGGCGACTCAAGCGGCGAGCCAGCGGTGTCCGGCGTCGCGGCCGGACCGCCACGCCACGGCGCGGGCGCGCCGTCCGCCTCGCGGTAGGCGCGCGCGATCTCCGCGGCCGACCCGTAGTCGGCGATCGCGCGCCCAGCGGGCGTCCCGGCACGCACCGCGGCGCGCAGGTGGGCCTCGGCGTCGAGCAGCGCGTCGTGGCGCAGGGCGGCATCGCAGCCGTCGAGCGCGGCCGCAAGCTGCGTCAGGTAGTCGCGGATCGCGGCGTCCGGATTGCCGGGGGCGTGCGCCGCGGGATCACTTGGTTCCATCGATGCCTCCCACGATTCGGTTGACCCAACGGCTGGTTCGCCGCCAGGTGTCGGTCCAGGCCGCGAGCACGCGCCGGCCATCGGGCGTGAGCACGAAGCACTTGCGCGCGGGGCCTTCGTTCGACGGCACCAGCGAGCTGCGGATCAGGCCGTCCGCCTCCATGGCGCGGAGCATGGGGTAGAGCGTCCCCTGCTTGAACGACAGGCCCTCGGGCGCGTCGTCGGCGAGCCGCTTGGCGATCTCGTAGCCGTGGATCGGGTCGTCGGCGCCGGCGATCACGGCCAGCACCACGAGCCAGGCGGTCCCGACGCTGAGGTCGCGTTCGAGCTTGTCGGTCATCCGTGGAGGCACGGCGCTACTGTACCAGCCACACTACTGGAATGCAAGGACTACCGCACCACTAAACTGGGGTCCATGCCGACGGGCTCCCCCCAGACGACGTCCCCGATCGCCCCCGACGGGCAGTTCAAGGAACGCCCCTTCGCCCCGCTGAGCGGCTGGCTCCTGCTCCCGGTCACCCTCGGCCTGGCCGCGCTGGCGGTGGGATCCGTGGTGACGGCGGTCCGGCGCGGCGAGCCGCCGGTCGCCCTGCTGGCCCTGCCGGCAGGGGTGCTCTTCTTCCTGTCGCTGGCTGGGTACTTCGTGGTCGGCCCGAACGACAGCCGCACGCTGGTGCTCTTCGGCCACTATCGCGGCACGGTGCGGAAGATCGGCCTGCACTGGACCAACCCGTTCACGTCGAAGAAGCGGGTGTCCCTGCGCGTGCGGACCTTCGAGACCGGGTCGCAGCAGACGGCGGCCCTCAAGGACCCGACGGGCAAGGTGCTCCAGGAGGGCACGCGGTCGCGCCACCCGCTCAAGGTGAACGACCTCGACGGCAACCCGATCGAGATCGCGGCGGTGGTGGTGTGGCGCGTGATCGACACGGCCGAGGCGCTCTTCTCGGTCGACGAGTACGAGAAGTACGTCGAGATCCAGAGCGAGGCCGCATTGCGAAACCTCGCCAGCCAGTACCACTACGACTCGCCCGAGCCCGGCGCCGTCAGCCTGCGGGGCAGCACCGACCACGTCGGCCAGCGCCTGAAGGAGGAGCTCGACGGCCGGCTGCGCGGCGCCGGCGTCGAGGTGCTGGAGAGCCGCATCTCGAGCCTGAGCTACGCGGCCGAGATCGCCGCGGCCATGCTGCAGCGGCAGCAGGCGTCCGCCGTCGTGGCGGCCCGCCAGAAGATCGTCGAAGGCGCGGTGGGCATGGTCGAACTCGCGATGGAGCAGATCCACGCGAAGAAGCTGGCCGACTTCACGCCCGAGCAGAAGGCCGAGATGGTGACCAACCTGCTCGTCGTCCTGGTGAGCGAGCGCGGCGCCCAGCCCGTGGTCTCGACCGGCCAGTGATCCCGCCGCGGAGCACCCACCCATGAACGACTCGATCGTCTCGCACCGTGCACCCGAGCCCGTCGGGCCGTACCCGCACGCGCGCCGCGTGGGCGACCTCTTGTTCCTCTCGGGCGTGGGCCCGCGCGTGCGCGGATCGAAGGAGATTCCCGGCGTGACGCTCGGCCCCGACGGCCGGGTGGCCGGCTACGACATCGAGGTGCAGTGCCGCAGCTGCTTCTCGAACGTGCGCGCGGTCGTCGAGGACGCCGGCGCCCGGTGGGAGGACGTGGTGGACGTGACGGTGTTCCTCACGGACATCCGCCGCGACTTCGCCGCCTACAACCGCGTCTACGCCGAGTTCTTCGCGGGGCCCGGGAACCCGAACCCCGCGCGCACCACGCTCGGCATCACGGCGCTGCCGACGCCGATCGCCGTCGAGGTGAAGGCGATCGTCGCGATGCGGGGCTGATCAGGGTCGCGTGCGCAGCACGGCGCGCAGCGGGCTGCCGTCGCCGCCCTCGATCCTGAGCGGCAGCGCGATCAGCTCGTACTCGCCCTCGGGGACGCCGGCCAGCCGCACGCCCTCGATGATCGAGACGTCATGCTCGAAGAAGGCGTGGTGGGCGGGAAGGTCCTTGCTCGTGGACTGGTCGACGCTTGGGGTGTCGATCGCCACGAGGCGGACGCCGCGGGTGGCGAGCCAGCCGACGAGGGGGGGATCGATCGAGGCGAAGTCGCCGTTCCATGTCTCCGGGTCGGGATAGGTCCCGGTCGCGATCAGCAGGCGCTCCGTGCCGAAGGGCACCTTGCCGGCGACGTCCGCCACGGTCACGCCGCGGCCCCGCGCGCCCTCGACCCGCACGAGCCGTGCGGGACCCACGTAGAGGTCGAGCGGCTGCTCGTCGATCGTCCGTCCCCCCTTGCCGTAGTGGATCGGGGCGTCGGCGTGGCTCCCCAGGTGCACGGTCGTGCGCACGCGGGAGAGCGTGATGTGGCTGCCGCGCTCGAAGTCGAGCAGCACGTCGCGCTCGAAGGCGGTGTCCATGGGGAACACGGCGATGCGGCTCGAGATCACCGGCGAGATGTCGATCAGCCTGGACATCGGTTCCTCACGGGGTGCTTCCGGGCGCGCGCAGGAGCCGGTCGCCGACGAAGGCCGCGGCGACGACGAGGAGCGCCCCGAGCGCGATCGCCGCGTCGAGCACCAGGCGGTCCTGCCGGCGCGCCCGCGCGCGGGCCTTCGCGTAGGGCACCGTCGTGAAGCTCACGAGGTCGTAGAGCGGCACGAACGCGTTCGGCATCCAGCGGTTCAGCGCATGGTCGAGCTTCTTCTTCAGCTTGAACGAGAGGTGCGCGGTCTTGTCGCGCATCTCCACGAAATTCGCGAGCGCCATGTCGGCGATGGCGTCGGCGTTCGGCTTGCGGTCGTGCTGGTACTCGTCGATCGCCTTGGCGACGTCGGTCGGGTGCCGCTCCAGCGCGTCGACGAGGCTCTCGCAGTCCTCGAAGCTCGCGTTCGCGCCCTGGCCGTAGAAGGGCACGATGGCGTGCGCGGCGTCGCCGAGGAGCGCGAACCGCCCGCCGAGGGTCCATGGCCAGCAGCGCACGGTGACCATCGAGCCGACGGGGTTGCGGTCGAACTCGCCGACGAGGTCGGGCATGACCGCAACGGCATCCGGATAGTCGCGTCGGAAGCGCTCGAGCGCGGCCTGGCCGTCGCGCACCGTGGCGAAGGAATCGCCCGTCCCGCCGGGCGGTGCCTCGAACGGCCAGAACAGCGTGCAGGTGAAGCTGCCGTCGGGGTTCGGCAGCGCGATCATCATGCTGCTGCCGCGCGGCCAGATGTGGAGCGCCTTGGGGTCCATGGCGAAGGGCGCGTGCGGCCCGGACGCGACCGGCGGGATCGACAGCTCCTTGTACCCGTGCGCCAGGTACGACTGCGAGTACTCGAAGCGCTCGCGCTTCCCGAAGTGCCCGCGCATGGCGCTGTAGGAGCCGTCGGCACCGACGATGAGGTCGGCGGTCGCTGCGACGCGGGTGCCGTCCGGCTTCTCGAACGTCACCTCGCCGCACGCCTCGTCGATTCCCGTGCAGCGGTGGTCGAAGGCGAGCTCGACGTTCGCATGCGAGGCGGCCGCCCGGATCAGCATCATGTTCAGCGCGCTCCGGCTGAAGCTCATGATGGCCCGCGTCGGGTCGGCCGAGTAGGGCACGAACGCCGTCGCGCCGCTCGGCGAGTGCAGCATGCGCCCGGGCATGCGGATTCCGTGCGTCTTCACCTCGTCGGCGAGCCCCGCGCGCTCGAGCGCGTGGATGCCGCGCGCGCTGATCGCCAGGTTGATCGAGCGCCCGCCCACGTAGCCCCGCGCGCGCGGATCGCCGCGGCGCTCGAAGACGCGGACATGCCAGCCGCGCTGGCCCAGGAAGTGCGCCAGGAGCGATCCGCCGAGACCGGCGCCGACGATGACGGCCGTGCGAGGCATGGAGGGGAAGCCTAGGTCGCGCAGAGGGCGTCGACCGCCGTCCAGGCGTCTTCCCACCCGTTGTAGAGCGGGGCGGGGGCCAGGCGGATGATGTTCGGCTCGCGGAAGTCGCCGATCACGCCCCGGGCCGTCAGGGCGGCGTGCCGCTCGCGCGCGCCGCGCTCGAAGGCGATGCTGAGCTGTGCGCCGTGGGTCCCGGGGGCGTCCGGGGTGATGACGCGGCAGCCGGCCGGCGCGCGCGCCGCCAGCAGCGCGCGCATGAATCCCGTCACCGCCCGGCTCTTCGCGTGCAGCGCGTCCATCCCGGCACGGTCGAAGAGGCGCAGGCTGGCCAGGAGCGGCGCAAGGGCCAGGATCGGCGGGTTCGAGAGTTGCCAGCCGTCGGCACCGGCGCGGGCCACGAACTCGGGTCCCATCGCGAAGCGCATCTTCGGGTCGTTGCCCCACCATCCGGCGAATCGCGGCAGGTCGGTGCGCGCCCCGTGCCGCTCGTGCACGAAGCACCCGGCGACCGCGCCGGGGCCGGAGTTGAGGTACTTGTAGGAGCACCAGCACGCGAAGTCGACGTCCCAGTCGTGGAGCCGCGCGGGCAGGTTGCCGGCCCAGTGCGCGAGGTCCCACCCGGCGAGCGCGCCCACCGCATGCGCCGCCGCCGTGATGCGCGCGATGTCGAAGGCCTGCCCGGTGGCGTAGTTCACCCCGCCGATCATCACGAGTGCCAGCATGTCGCCGGCCGCGCGGATCGCCTCGAGCAGGTCGTCCTCGCGGATCAGCGCCTCGCCCGGGCGCGGCCCGACCTCGATCACGTGCTCGGCCGGGTCCAACCCGCGCGCACGCACGTGCGTGTGCACGGCGTAGGTGTCGCTCGGGAAGGCGCCGCGCTCCATCAGCACCTTGGTGCGGCGCCCCTCGGGCCGCCAGAAGCTCACCATCATGAGGTGCAGGTTGACGGTGAGCGAGTTCATCATCACCACCTCGCCGGGCCGCGCGCCGACGAGCCGCGCGCCGAGCTCGCGGAACAGCTCGTGGTAGTCGACCCACGGGCGGCGGGAATGCAGGTGGCCCTCGACCGCGAAGCGCGACCAGTCGTCGAGCTCTTCGTTCACCAGCGCGCGCGCCGACTTCGGCAGCAGGCCAAGCGAGTTGCCGCAGAGGTAGGCGAGCGGGGATCCGTCGGGGGCGGTGGGGCGCTCGAACTCGTCGCGGAAGTCGCGGAGCGGGTCGGCGGCGTCCAGCCGGCGGGCGTGCTCGCGCGACAGGTCGGTGGAGGCGGGGGCGGCGGCGGTCATCGGATGGCGTTTACGTGCGGGGGAGCGACGGAGGATGCGGCGCCGGTGGCATGCACCGCGCGGGGCCCGAGGAACGCCGCCGCGGCGCCATGCAGGATGCTCGCGCGCGTCGCGTCGTCGAGCCACGGGGCCGCGCGCACGACGGCGCCGGGATCGAGTTCCCCGAGCGGGAAGGGATAGTCCGTGCCGAGCGCGACCTTGCCGTCGCCCGCGACCGAGAGGAGGAGCCGGAGCGCCTCGGCGTCGTGGACGAGCGAGTCGAACCAGAGATGCCTGAAGGCTTCGCTCGGCGCGATCGACGTCGCCGTCTGGCAGAGGTCCGGCCGCTCGCGGAAGCCATGGTCCCAGCGGCCCAGGGTCATGGGCGCCGCGCCGCCCCCGTGGGCGAAGGCGATCCGCAGGCGCGGCAGGCGCTCCATCACGCCGCCGAAGCAGACGCTCGCCACGGCAAGCGACGTCTCGGCCGGCATGCCGACGAGCCACGGGAACCAGTGCCGTGCCATGCGCTCGCCGCCAAGCATGTCCCACGGGTGCACGAAGACGCAGGCCCCGAGCGACTCGGCGGCGGCGAGCACCTCGACCACCGCGGGGTCGTCGAGGTTCTTCCCGTTGACGTTGGTGCCGATCTGCACGCCCGGCATGCCGAGCCGGTGCGTGCAGCGCTCGAGTTCCTTGATCGCCAGGCCCGGGTCCTGCATCGGGATGGTGCCGAGCCCGACGAACCGGTCCGGCCGCGCGCGCACCACGTCCGCGACGTGGTCGTTGAGGATCGATGCGAGGTCCGCGGCGTCCGCCGCCTTCGCCCAGTAGCTGAACATCACCGGCACCGTGCTCAGCACCTGGATGCGCACGCCCGAGGCGTCGCAGTCGGACACCCGCGCCGTCGGGTCCCAGCAGTTGGACTGGATCTCGCGGAACATCCGCCCGTCCTTCCACAGGCGGGCGCGGCAGGAGGCGCAGTGCTCGATGCTCACCCAGCCCGGGTAGCCGTACTTCGCGCAGAGGTCCGGCCACCGCTCCGGCAGGATGTGGGTGTGCAGGTCGATCATCGCGCGCCGCTCAGTACGGGCGCTTCACCTGGGTGCCGCACTTCCTGCAGGTGCACAGCTTGGGATCGGCCCAGAACTCCTCCATCGCCCGCGCGAAGTGCTTCACGATGTCCGCGCAGCAGAAGACCTTGTCGTAGACCAGCTCGCCGCACTTCTCGCAGAAGAACATGAGGTGCTCGGGCTCGGTCTCGGGGCGGCGGCGCTCGACCACCAGGCCCAGCGTGTCCGGCCCGCGCTGCGGGCTGTGCGGCACGCCCGGCGGGATGAAGAAGGTCTCGCCCTCGCGCACGCGCACGTCCTTGATGCCGTCGGTGTCGCGGATGCGCACCGTGATGTCGCCCTTCAGCTGGATGAAGAACTCCTCGCTGTCGGTCATGTGGAAGTCGTTGCGGGCGTTCGGGCCCGCGATGACCATCACGAAGAAGTCCTTGCCGCTGTAGAGGTACTTGTTGCCGACCGGCGGCTTCATCAGGTGCCGGTTTTCGGCGATCCACTGCATGAGCGCCACGGGGGACGCCACGGTGCCGTCGACGTTCAGCCCCGTCGGGTCGCCGAGCTCGTTCACGGCGCGTTCCGCGGCGGCCGGCTTCGTGCCGCAGCCCTGGGGGCCGCAGCCGCAGGAATGGCCGGCGGACGGAGTCACGATCGGCTTGATGGTGCTCATGGGATGCAGGGTACCGATGGGTCGATGCGCGACGAAGGGGCGGGCGCCCGGTTCGGGCGGGTGTCCGCGCTCACGCGCGCCCGGTGCGGAGCGACCTGACCAGGAATCGCTGCGGCAGGAGCGCCGGCAGCAGTCCGTTGCCCACGCACCGCGGGGAGCCGGAGACCATGTCCGCGATCAGCTCGGCGGCGAGGAGCGACGTCGAGGTGCCCCGCGAGCCGTGGGCGAGCGACAGGAAGAGTCCCGGCATCGCCGGCGCCGCCGACCAGCGTGCGGCCAGCGGTCCGTGCGAGAGGCGTTCGAAGGCGGTGCGGAAGGACGCTTCCGAGACCGCCGGGCCGACGACCGGGCAGTGGTCGTGCACCGAGCAGCGAAGCCCGGCCCACGCGCCTGCCCGAGCGGGGATCGCCTCGCGCAACGCCGGCAGCAGCCGCTGCGCGTGGCCGAGGTTGACCGCGTCGTCGCGCGGCGAGGTCGGCCGCTCGAGCTCCTCGCGCTCGAAGGTCGCGCCCACGCATGCGATGCCGTCGCGCGGGGGCATGACGTAGCCGTTGCCGCTCACCACCGCGCGAGGCAGGCCGGGATGGTCGATGAAGCCAAGGAGCGAGAGCTGGCCGCGCGTGGCGTCGAACGGCACCGAGGGCGCGGCCGCGGCACCGAGCGGCTCCGGCATGTCGGGCAGGGCGCCGGGCGGCAGACCACCGGTGGCGATCACCATGACCTCGGCCTCGAAGGATCGCCCATCCTCCGCGGCGGCGTTCCAGCGCCCGGCGTCTCGCGCGATGCGCGCCACCGGCGCGTCGCGGTGCACCTCGATCGACGGGTGGTCGAGCATGGCACGGACGGCATGCGCGGGCTCGATCGTGCCTGCATGCGGCAGATGGATGGCATCGCGCGGCGCGTCCGCGTCGACGAGGGGCGCGCCCGCGATCCGCGCGGCCACGGTGCCGTCCACGAGGCAGACATCGTCGGCGGGCCATCCCCAGTCCGCAAGCATCGCGTCCGTGGCCCACGCGTCGTCGGGTGCGATCGGCATCACGAGCCCCGTGCGTTCGATCTCGACGCCCAGGCGCCGGTACTCCGCGACTGCGTGCAGGAATGCCGCTGCCACCGCGCGCGTCTGCGGGCTCTGCCAGCTCGCCACGTGCGGCGCCAGCACGGCGCGCGGCGCGCCGGAG
>JBEITQ010000047.1:0-10344 GCA_040374835.1 Phycisphaeraceae bacterium
CCGCGAACGCCGTGGCAGCGGCACCCGGCGCGACGACCGTGCCCGCCGCCGCGCCGGCCGCGACGCCCGCCCCAAAGGCCCCCGTGGTGCGCGCGCCCGACGCGGTCGACCTCGGCCTCGGGCGCACCATCGCCAGCGCGCGCGTCGTGCCGGGCAACATCGTCCCGCGCACCGACGAGAAGAGCGGCGAACGCCTGCTCTATGCCGACGGCAAGTACGAGATCCGCGGCGAATGCACCGCGGAGAACCCCTACCGCGTGAGCTGGGAGTGCCTGGCGAGCGCCTCGGAGTCGTACATCCCGCGCCTGAACGAGCACGACCTGCCGCAGCGCGTGGCGATGCTCGACGGCACGTGGGTGCAGGTCGAGGGATACCTCGCGTTCCCGCTGATGGTGAGCGAGACCAAGGAGCTCCTGGTGATGCTCAACCAGTGGGACGGCTGCTGCATCGGCGTGCCGCCCACCCCCTACGACGCCATCGAGGTGAAGCTCCTCGAGGCCGCCAAGCGGTCCGGCGCCCACGCGACGTTCAACTTCGGGGGCGTGAAGGGCAAGCTGAAGATCGATCCCTACCTCGTCGAGAACTGGCTCGTCGGGCTCTACCTCCTCGAAGATGCCTCGATGGTCCAGGGCGCGCGCCCCGAGCTCTGAACCCCGCGCGACCGCCGGAACCTTCCCCATGCTGATCACCTGCTCGATCGTCTCGATGCTCCTCGCCCAGGCGGAGCCCGCCGCCGCCGCGCCGCCCCCGGCGGTCGCGATGCGCGAGCGCCGCGACGCGGCGGGGCTCGCCGAGGCCGTCGCGGCGCTCAAGGCCACGTGGCCGGACCGCGTGGGCTCGCAGATCCTGGCCACGAGCGTCGGCGGGTTCCCGATCCACCTGCTGACCATCGCCGACGACGCATCCGCCGCCGGGCGCCAGCCCGCGATCCTGGTGGTCGGGGGCATGGACGGCCACCGGTGGTCGAGCACCGAGGCGGCGCTCGCGATCGCCGAGGGAATCCTGCGCGACCGCCCGGAGTCGCTGCGCGGCATCACGGTGCACGTGGTGCCCTGCGCCAACCCCGATGCCGCCGAGCGGTTCGTCCGCGGCCCGCGCCGTGCCTCGGCGAGCAACGCCGTCGCGCACGACAACGACAAGGACGGCTACGGCGAGGAAGACCCGCCGCGCGACCTGAACGGAGACGGGCTCATCACGCAGATGCGCGCGTCCGGCACCACGCCGCCCTGGCGCAAGCCGAGCATGGTCTCCGAACCCGGCGAGCCGCGGCTCCTGAAGTCCCCGGACGCGGCCGCGGGCCAGCTCGCGGAGTGGACCGTGTGGACGGAGGGGATCGACGCCGACGCCGACGGCCGCATGGCCGAGGACTGGCCGGGCGGCATCGACCCGGAACGCAACTTCCCGCACCGCTGGCCGGAGTTCGAGGACGAAGCGGGCGTCTACCCGCTGATCGCGATCGAGAGCAAGGCGATCGCGGACCTCGTGATCGGCAATCCGCAGCTCTTCGCCGCGCTCGTGATCGGCCGCCACGACACCGTGGTGAACGTGCCGGACGCCAAGGCACGCACGCCCGGTGGGATGCCGGCCGTCATCGACGAGGGCGACGCCGCGGCGTACGGCGAGCTTGCCAAGGCGTACCGCGAGCTGACCGGGCAGTCGCGCGCCGACGGCGCCGACACCTCGGGCAGCCTGGTGGCATGGCTGAACGCGCAGCGAGGCATGCCCGCCTTCGCGACGACGCTCTGGGGCCGGCCCGACGCGCCGCCGCCGCCCGAGGGCACGCCCGCCAAGGACCCGAAGGCGCCGAAGCCCTCGGACGAGTCGGCCGCGGCGTGGCTCGAGTACGGCGACCGCGCCCGCGGGGGCACGGGCTTCGTGCCGTGGACGCGCCAGCAGCACCCGCAGCTCGGCGAGGTCGAGGTCGGCGGCTGGGTGCCGGGCTTTCGCGAGAACCCGCCGCTCGAGGAGGTGGGGCCGATGTCCTCGAAGCTCGTCGCGTTCCTCGGCCGCGTCGCCGACGCGCGGCCGAAGGTCGCGCTCTCGAAGCCGGCCATCGAGCGCGCCGGACCGTCGCTCTGGCGAATCGACGCCGCGCTCTCGAACACGGGGCGCCTGCCGTCCGTGATGCGCGGCGGCCGCGCCGAGGGGGTGACCCCCGCGCACGTCGTGCGCATCTCGGTGCCCGCCGACCGCGTGAAGTCCGGGCGCCGCGTCGACATCGTGCGCGGCATCGACCCGGGCACGGCGCGCCCGTGCTCGTGGATCGTGAACGCGCCGGACGACGAGACGATCGTCGTCGAGCTGCTCTTCGCCGGAAAGCCCGTCGAGCGGCACGCGTTCCGCGGCGGCGTCGCCGTTCCCGCGGAGGAGGTGCGGTGATGCGCGCACTTGCCGCGGCCGCCGCGCTGGCCCTGGCCGGCACCTGCGCCGCCCAGCAGCAGATCCCCTCGAAGGTCGACCTGCGGTTCAACCGCTTCGTCGACACCGACGGCATCCACGACCAGATGTTCCGCCTGGCGGAGGCGTATCCCGAGCTGTGCCGCGTGGAGCGGATCGGAACGTCGTCCCAGGGGCGCCCGATGCTCGCGATGGTGATCGCCAACGCGCGCACCGGCGACGAGCGCGAGAAGCCCGCGATCTACATCGACGGGTCGATCCACGCCAACGAGATCCAGGCGAGCGAGACCGTCACCTACACCGCGTGGTACCTGCTCGGCGCCCACGGCACGGTGCCGCGCATCACCGAGCTCGTGGACCGCTGCGTGTTCCTCCTGGTGCCGCTGGTCAATCCCGACGGCCGTGCGACGTGGTTCGCCGACGCCCACACGCCGAACTCGGCGCGCACGGGCCAGCAGCCGACCGACGACGACGGCGACGGCACCGACGACGAGGACGGTCCCGACGACCTCGACGGCGACGGCCACATCACCATGATGTGGCGGCGCGACCCGTTCGGCACGCACCGCCGCGATCCGCGCGACCCCGACCGCATGGAACGCGTCTCCGCCGAACCGCGCGCCGACGGCACGCGCGAGTACGGCGACTGGTCGATGGCCGGCCAGGAGGGCGTCGACAACGACGGCGACGGCCGGATCAACGAGGACGGCCCGGGCGGCTACGACATGAACCGCAACTTCCCGAGCGGCTGGGAGCCGGAGAACGTCCAGGGCGGCGCGGGCGCGTACCCGCTCTGCTACCCGGAGACCCGTGCAGTGGCCGACTGGCTGCTTGCGAAGCCGAACCTCGCCGCCGCCCAGTGCTACCACAACACGGGCGGCATGATCCTGCGCGGGCCGGGCGCGCCGTTCCGCGAGAAGGACTATCCCGGCGAGGACGTCGCGACGTACCGGCGCATCCAGGACACGGGCGCCGCGATGCTTCCCTTCTACCGACCGATGGTGATCCACAAGGACCTCTACACCGTGCACGGCGGCGCGGTCAACTGGCTGGCCGAGGGCCTCGGGGTCATCAGCCTCACCAACGAGCTGTGGACCGAGAAGCGCCTCATGCAGGACGGCCAGGACCCCAGTGACGAGGAGCGCCGCCTGTGGGAGCGGCGCATGCTCTTCGACCAGACGAAGTCGCCGCTGAAGGAGGTGCAGCACCCCGAGCACGGCACCGTCCTGGTCGGCGGCGGCACGAAGTTCAGCGCGCGCATCCCGCCGCCCTTCATGGTCGAGGAGGAGCTGCACCGAAACTTCGCCTTCACCATGTACCACGCCGACCAGATGCCGCTCCTGCGCTTCGAGTCGGCGGAGACCAGGGAGCTGTCGCCCGGCCTGTGGGAAGTCACCGTCACGGTGGCGAACGACCGCCTGATCCCCTCGCGCACCGCGCGCGCCGCCGACCGAGGGATCGGGACCGACGACGTCCTCGAGCTCGCGGGCGCCACGGTCGTCGCCGGGGGTCCGCTCGGACGGCGCACGGACCGCACCTTCGACCCGCAGGAGTTCCGACCGCATGCGCTGCGCTTCCCGCGCGGCGTGCCGGGGCAGTCGTCGATCGCGGCGCGCTTCCTCGTCGAGGGCGCGAAGGGAACGAAGGTCACCCTGCGCCACTCCGCGCAGAAGGCCCGGGACATCGAGCTCGCGATCGCGCTCGGCGACCGCTGGCCCGCATCGGCCGCGGACGCCCCGCCCGCGAAGGCGCCGTGACCGGCGCGGCACCGGCGGGCACGGGAATCCTCGACCTCGCCGTGGTCGGGGCCGGCGCTGCGGGGCTCTTCGCCGCGACCTGGGCGGGGCGTGCCGCGGCGGACGCGGGCATGCCCGCGCGCATCGCCGCCTTCGACGGCGCGCGCCGGCTCGGGGCGAAGATCCTGGTGGCAGGCGGCGGGCGCTGCAACGTCACCCACTGGCGCGTCGACGAAGGCGACTACGCCGGCAGCACGGCGCCCGCGATCCGCAAGGTGCTGCGGCGCTTCGGCGTGGAGGAGACGGTCGGGTTCTTCGCGGAACTCGGCGTCGAGCTCAAGCGCGAGGAGACGGGCAAGCTGTTCCCGGTCACCGACGACGCGCACACGGTGCTCGATGCGCTGCTTGCCGCCGCGCGGCGCGCGGGCGTGGACCTGAGGCACCCCGAGCGCGTCGAGTCGGTCATGCCCGCCGACGGCGGCTTCCGGATCCGCACTGCCGCCGGGGAGCACGTGGCGCGGCGCGGGGTGCTCTCGACCGGCGGCAAGGCGCTCCCGAAGTCGGGGTCGGACGGCGCGGGTCTGGCGATCGCGGCCGGGCTCGGCCACCGGGTGACGGACCATGTCGTCCCGTCGCTCGTGCCGCTGCGGCTTCCCGAGGGGCACTGGATCGCGGAGCTCAGTGGGCTGACCGTGCCGGCGGAGCTCGTGCTGCGGTCGGGCGGCGGGAAGCGGCTCGTGTCGTTCGCCGACAGCACGCTCTGCACGCACTTCGGCCTGAGCGGACCGTCGGTCCTGAACATCAGCCGCCACTGGACGATGGCGCGGTTCGACGACCCCGGCGCGCGGCTCGAGCTCTCGTGGACGCCGGGCATGGACGTCGAGGCGATCGACCGCGCGCTGGTCGAGGCGAAGGGCCGCGGCGTCGGATCGGTGCTGCGCGCCTGGCTTCCGGAACGCCTGGTGCGTGCCCTGTGCGCGGCCGCGGGCGTCGATGCGGCCGCCACGCCGCAGCAGCTGGCGCGCGAGCGTCGCCGGGGCCTGTCGCAGCTCGTCGGTGCGACGCCGCTTCCGGTGACCGGCGACCGCGGGTTCACGTTCGCCGAGGCGACCGCGGGCGGCGTGCCGCTCTCGGAGGTGCGCCTGGAGACGATGGAGAGCCGCGTGGTGCCCGGGCTTCACCTGGCCGGCGAGGTGCTCGACGTCGACGGCCGCATCGGTGGATTCAACTTCCAGTGGGCCTGGGCGAGCGGGTTCGTCGCCGGGACCTCGGCGGCGGCGGCGCTGGCGGCACCGGCGGCGTGAGGCGTCCCACCACGCGTGCGGCCATGCGCAGGACGGCGGCACGCAGCGCGGCGAGCGCCGACGGCGGCGCGGCCGGGCGCCCTGCGCGGCGACGCGGCTTCGGCAGGACGGGGACGAGCCGCGCATATGCGTCCGGCGCGCGCCGGCGGACGTACTCGAGCTCGTTCTCGGTGGTCTCCACCTCGCTGTAGCGGCGCTTCGGCTCGCCGGCCATCCCGTGCTGGAGGGCGTGGGTCAGTTCGTGCACCAGGACGGCGCCGGCGAAGGTCGGTACGTCGAGATCAATGCCGCCGGGGGGCGTCGCGAATCGCGCCCGTGCGCGGCGGTAGGTGTGCCAGCGCACGCGCGCACCCCCGGGGACGCGCACCAGGATGTGCGGGCCCGCGAACCCGTGCGCGGCGCGCAGGTAGAACGCGCTCGAGCCACGCGCGCGCTTCCATCGCACCGGGATGGCCGCGAGCGCGCCGGATTGGGCGTCGTCCAGCCCGTAGCGCTCGGCGACGAAGGACAGCGCGTCGCGGTGGATCGCCTGCCGCGCCCGAAGCGTGAGCCGGGAGATGGTGGCCGCGGCATCCATGCCGGTCGCAGCGTAGGTCAGTCGGGCGGCTCGCCGCGCAGCGCCGCACGCAGCAGGGCGACCGTCTCGTGGACGCGCGCCGGGTCGGCCGGGGCACGCTCGCCGCGCTCGACGGCGCGGTACCAGTCGGCCACCTTCCAGGCGGCCGTGTCCGGATCGGAATCGAACCGCGGCACGAGGTGCACGTGGAGGTGCGGCGCGCCCTGCCCGAACGCGATCGCGTAGACGCGGTCGCACCCGGTGGCCGACCGCACCGCGCGGCTCGCGGCCCGCAGCGCGACCCCGAACCCGGCCGCCTCCGCGTCGTCGAGGTCCGCGGGCCCCTGCACGTGGCGCACGGCGCAGAGGAACGCCCATCCGGCGACCGGCGCGGGCAGCGCATGGTGGCGCACGATCCACCGCGGGCCGCGGTGGCACTCGAGCGGCGCGAGCGCGGCATCGGCGTGGATGCGGCAGACGTCGCACCCGGCGGCCGCGTGGCTCACTTGGTGCCCTTGGGTCCGCCGTCCGCGAGGTACTTCGCGTGGATCGCCCGCTCGAGGTCGACGCCGGCGATGTTGGCGAGCGTCGCGAGCCACGCCATCACGTCGGCGAACTCCTCGTCGAGGTTCGCGCGGTCGGGCGTGCCCTTCTCGAGCTTGCCGAGCGCATGCGCGAGCTCGCCCACCTCCTCGGAGAACCACAGGAAGGTGCCGGCCGCGCCGCGCGCGCTGTCGGTGGCGTAGTAGCGGTCCCGGATCAGCCGCTGGAAGTCGCGGATCGCCATCGGCGCGTCCGCGGCACGGTGTTCTTCGGTGGACAAACGTCCTCGGCGGGGGTCGAACCCACAACCTCCGCCTTCGGAGGGCGGCGCTCTATCCAATTGAGCTACGAGGACCGGCGCAACGTCATCGAACGAGCGAGGGAGTCTAGCGCCGGTGCGTGCGCCGCGCCGCGGCCGTGGCCGGGGGCACTCCCCTATCCTCCCCGCCCCGTGACGACCCCCGACAACGCAGACCGGCGCCGCGTTCCGATGTGGGCGCTGCTGGGGGTCACCTGGCTCAATTCGCTCGGGAGCGGCATCCTCTGGTCGGGCGTGCCGTTCGTCACCGAGCGGCAGTACGGCTTCACGGAACGGCAGAACCTCCTGCTGGCGCTCGTCGAGAGCGTGATCTACGTGGCGATGGCGATGAGCGCCGGCCCGCTGGTGCGCTGGCTCGGACGCCGGTTCGAGGTGACGCCGCGCGGGTGGCTCGGGGGCGTGATGTGGGTGCAGGCGGCGGCCTCCCTGCTGTCGCTCACCGGCGAGGCGGGGGTCGTGGCGGCCGCCTGCATCGTGAGCGCGGTGGGCGCGGCGCTGTGGCCGGTGATGGAGAGCTACGTGGCCTCGGGGCGCCACGGCCACGAGATGCGCCGGGCCCTGGGTGCGTTCAACGTGACGTGGATGTCCGCCACCGGCATCGCGCTCGTCGGCATGGGTCCGCTGATGGCGCGCGGCGACCCGAACCTGTCGCTCCTGGCGCTCATCCCGGCCTCGGGCATCTCGGTCCTCGTGCTCTCGGCGTTCCCCGAGCGGCCCGCCGAGCACGCCCCCGAGCAGGCGCACGCGCACCTGGCGCCGCAGTACCCCTTCCTCCTGCGCGCCACCCGGTGGGTCGTGCCGACGAGCTACGTCTTCGTGTCGGTGATCGGCCCGGTGCTGCCGTTCCTGGTGCGCGACCTCGCGATCGAAGAGGGGATGCGCACGCTGGTGGCGTCGCTCTGGATGTTCGCGCGCATGCTGACGGTGGCGCTCCTGGCCACGCGCACGTTCTGGCACGGACGGTGGTCGGTGCTCGCGGCCGGCGTCCTGCTGCTGGTGGGCGGGTTCGCGCTCGCGGTGCTGGCCCCGAGCGCGACGCTCCTGGTCGCGGGACTCTGCGCCTTCGGCGCCGGGCACGGCGTCATCTACTACTCGAGCCTCTACTACGCGATGGCGGTCGGCGGCGCGGAGGTCGATGCGGGCGGGCGCTTCGAGGCGCTCATCGGCCTCGGCTACGTGGTCGGGCCGCTCGTGGGCATGGCGGCCGCGACGTCCTCCGCCGGGCTGGCGGTCACGATCTGCGGCGCCGGCGCCGTGGGCATGGCGCCCGCGGTGCTCGCGTGGCGCGCGTGGCGCGTCCGGGCCTTTGGTAGCGTGGAACGCGCGGCATGACGGCGACGCTCGTGATCCTGGGACTGCTTCTGGCGCTGAACGCCATGCTCGCCGCGAGCGAGCTGGCGATGATGACCTCGCGTCCGTCCCGGCTCCAGCAGATGGCCGACCGCGGCAACGTCGGCGCGCGCAAGGCGATCGAGATGTCGCGCGAGCCGACGCGGCTGCTTTCCACGGTTCAGGTGGGCATCACGCTGGTGGCGGTGTTCCAGGGCGCCTACGGCGAGCGGCAGCTCACCCGCCCGATCACGGAGTGGGTGAGGGGATTCGAGCCGCTCGAGCTGTACGCGGAGGGCATCGCGCTCGCGATCGTGGTCGCGCTCCTCACCTACTGCAGCCTGGTGTTCGGCGAGCTGGTCCCCAAGCGCGTCGCGCTTGCGTACCCGGAACGGGTGGCCACCCTCATCGCGCCCTTCCTGTGGATCGTCTCGACCGTCGTGGCCTGGCCGGTCAGGCTCCTGAGCGCGTCGACCGACGGGCTGCTGCGCCTGATGCGCATCCGCCAGCGGCCGGACGAGGTGAACGAGGAGGACGTGAAGGCGATCGTGGCCCGCGCGGCGAGCACCGGCGTCTTCGACCCGATCGAGCACCGCATCTTCGAGCGCGCCCTGCGCGTCGGCGACATGACCGCCAAGAGCCTCATGGTGCCGCGGTCGCAGATCACCTGGATCGACGAGTCGATGCCGGCCGAGGACGTGCGCGTCCTGATCGGCACCGCGCCCTTCAGCCACTTCCCCGTCTGCGGCGGCACCATCGACCGGCTCCGCGGCGTGGTGCACGTGAAGGACCTCATCTCCTACGGCCTGCTCGCCGGCAGCGACTTCAAGGTGTCGGCGGTGATGCAGCCGCCCGTCTACGTGCCGGACACCATGCCGGCCCTCAAGCTGCTGGAGCTCTTCCAGGCCAACCGGACGCGCATCGCGTTCGTGGTGGACGAGCACGGCGGGCTCGAGGGCCTGGCCACGGCCAACGACGTGATCCAGGCGATCCTGGGGGACCTCAGCCGCGGCGGCGAGGACGAGAAGCCATCCGCCGTGCGCCGCGACGACGGGTCGTGGCTGATCGACGGGCGCCTGCCGCTGCCGGACGTGCTGGCGACGCTCGGCATCGGGCGCGACGCGCCGGACGAGCTGCCCGAGGTGGCGACGGCGGCGGGATTGGTGACGGCGCTCCTGGGCGACCTGCCCGCCACCGGAGACCACGTCGACTGGCACGGCTGGCGCTTCGAGGTGGTCGACCTCGACGGCCGCCGCGTGGACAAGCTCCTCGTCAGCCGCCTCCCTCGGGGCGACCGGGCTTCGCGCTGATCGCCGACAGCGCGGCGAGCGCGTCCGCGCGCGCCGCGACGTGGTCGACGATCGGGTGCGGATACGTCTCGCCCAGGGTCACACCCGCGGCCGCAAGCGAGAGCGGCGGCGCCTCCCACGGGGCATGCAGGTGCTCCGCGGGGACCTTGGCAAGTTCCGGCACCCAGCGCCGGATGTAGTCGCCCGCCCCGTCGAACTTCTCCCCCTGCGTGACCGGGTTGAAGATCCGGAAGTACGGCGCGGCGTCCGCGCCGCAGCCTCCGGCCCACTGCCAGCCGAGCGTGTTGCTGGCGAGGTCGGCATCGACCAAGGTGTCCCAGAACCACTCCGCGCCGTGCATCCAGTGCATGAGGAGGTGCTTCACCAGGAAGCTCGCCACCACCATGCGGACGCGGTTGTGCATCCAGCCCGTGTGCCAGAGCTCGCGCATGCCGGCGTCCACGAACGGGTACCCGGTGCGGCCGCGCTGCCAGGCGCGCAGCTTCGCGGCGTCCTCGCGCCAGGGGAACTTCCTGAACTCCGGACGCAGCGGGTCCTCCGCCGTGCGCGGGAAGTTCGCGAGGACGTGGTGGCCGAACTCGCGCCAGCCGAGCTCGGCGCGGAACTTCTCGACGTTCTTCGTGACGGCGGGCGTCGCCCCCTTCAGCCGGTCGCCCGCCGCATGCCACGCCTCGCGCGGCGACGGCTCGCCGAAGTGCAGGTGCGCCGAGAGCATCGACGTCCCATGCACGCCGGGGATGTCCCGGGACTCCGCGTAGCCGCGGATCGGGCCGGCGACGAAGGCTTCCAGGCGCGCGCGTGCGCCCGCGGAGCCCGGTGCCCAGGCGGCGCGCATGCCCGAATCCCACGG
>JBEITQ010000066.1:0-8837 GCA_040374835.1 Phycisphaeraceae bacterium
CGCAGACGGTCGTCGGTGACGCGCACGTACCACTGCTCGGAGAGATATGGCTCGACCGGCACGTGGCTTCGGTAGCTGTGGCCCACGGAATGGCGGTAGGGCTTCGCGGCCTCGAGGAGCCCCTTCGCGCGGAACCACTCGACGATGCGCGTGCGCGCCTCCTCGCGCGAGAGGCCGACGAACGCGCGCGCCTCGTCGGAGACGTCCTCCCAGCCATGGGAGGCGGAGATCGACGCGTCCGGCGCCATCACGTTCACCGCGGCCAGCCCGTGGCGGACGCCGATGTCCCAGTCGTTGGGGTCGTGCGCCGGCGTCACCTTCAGGAAGCCCGTGGCGAACTGCGCCTTCGGGTCGGACGGGTCGCCGCCGTGCTCGGCGGGCATGACCACGTAGTCGTCCTCGACGATCGGGATCACCCGGCCGACGATCGGCAGGCGCAGGCGCTTGCCGCGCAGCGCGGCCGCACGCGGGTCCTTCGGGTTCACCGCGACGGCGGTGTCGCCGAGCATGGTCTCCGGGCGCGTGGTGGCGACGGTGACGTGGCCGCTGCCGTCCTCGAACGGGTAGCGCAGGTACCAGAAGTGGCCGTCCACCTCCTCCATCTCCACCTCGTCGTCGGCGAGCGCGGTGCGCGTGACCGGGTCCCAGTTCACGAGCCGCTTGCCGCGGTAGATGAGGCCGTCGGAGAAGAGCCGGAAGAACGCCTCGCGCACCGCGGCCGCGCACACCGGGTCCATGGTGAAGCGAACGCGGTCGTAGTCGCACGAGCAGCCCATCGCGCGCAGCTGCGAGAGGATGGTGGCCTCGTACTCGTCCTTCCACTCCTGCACCTTGGCGACGAACTCGGTGCGCGTGAAGTCGGAACGGCGCTTGCCCTGCTGCAGCAGCCGGCGTTCGACGACGGTCTGGGTGGCGATCCCGGCATGGTCGGTGCCGGGCATCCACATCGCGTTCATGCCGCGCATGCGGTGGTGGCGGGTGAGGACGTCCTGCAGCGTGTTGTTCAGCGCGTGCCCCAGGTGCAGCGCGGCCGTGACGTTCGGCGGCGGGATGAAGATCGAGTACGGCGCGCCCGGGTCGGACGGGTTCGCGTGGAAGCAGTTCGACTGCTGCCAGCGCCCCCACGCGAACGACTCGGCCTCGGTCGGGGTGTAGGCTTTGGAGAGCTGGAAACGCTCGTCGCCGACGGTCGCGGCGGACGGATTGGGCTGGGCGCCTGGCATGAAGGGACGATTCTACGAAAGCGCAGGTTGCTCCCGGCCCGCCCGGCGCCGCGCCGTGGCGATGCGCGCCGCATCCATGGCCCTGGCCGCCACGCTCTGCCTCGCCGCCGGCTGCGGCGAGGGCGCTTCACCGGCGGCGAACGCGCCGCGCACCACGATCGACCCCAGGAAGGCCGACGCCGCCGCGCAGGCGGTCGAGTCGTACCTGACCGGGCAGCGGATCTCCGAGGCCGTCACGGTGGCGGAGAAGTTCGCCGCCGAGGCACCGGGGCTGATGCGGTCGCAGGAGCTGCTGGGCCGCGCGCTCGTGGCCCAGGCGATGGACGAGTCGACGCCCGCGGCGCAGCGCGACGCGACCATGCGGCGCGCGGCGGACGCCTACGACGCCGCCACGCGCATCGACCCGCAGAATGCGCCGCTTGCCCATGCCGCCGGCGTGGTGTGCGACACCGCGGGGCTCCATGACCGCGCCGCGGACCACTATGCGGCCGCGCACGCCCGTGACCCGCGCAACGCCCAGTACGCCCTCTACCTGGCGCTCTCCCGCGCCCGGCAGGGCCGCACCGAGGAGGCCCGGTCGCTCGCCGAGGCAGCCGAGGCCGCGATGCCGGAATCGCCGGACCCGAAGGCGGCGCTCGCGGACCTCGCGGTGCGCAGCAACGACCTGGAACGCGCGCTGGCGAAGGTGCGCGAGGCGCGCGCGCTCGATCCGTCGTCGAACGGGCTTCGCCTGGCTGAGGCGCGCATCCGGCGGATGTCGGGCAGGCCCGAGGAGGCGCTCGAGCTGCTCGCGCCGCTCGACCCGCCGGTGCGGCGCGCGCCCGGCTTCGCCGACGAGCTGGCCGCCGCATATGCCGCCACCGGCCGCCTGCGCGAGGCGGCGCAGGCGATGGAGGAGAGCGCCGTGATGCGTCCGGGCGACGCGATGCGCGCGCTGCGCACCGCGAAGGCCTGGCGCGATGCGGGCGACCCGATCAAGTCCTCGATCTGGATCGAGACCGCGACGCTCGCCGGCGCGCCCGCCGACGAGGTGGCGAAGGCGCTCGGCACGCCGTAGTGCACGGGGAAGCCGGAACGCTCAGCGCAGCCAGCGGCCGCCGTCGAGCCGAAGCACCGATCCCGTCACGTAGTGCATGTCGCGCACCAGGGTGCGCACGAGCCGCGCGGCATCGTCGGGCGTGCCCGGCCGGGCGAGCGGGATGCGCGACTCGTAGGTCGTGCGCTCGGTCTCGGGCGTGCCGTCGGGCCAGGCCACCACGCCCGGGGCGATCGCGTTCACGCGAACGCGCGGAGCGAGTTCCAGCGCGAGGGACTCCACCATGCCGTGGAGCGCCGCCTTCGACATCAGGTAGGGCGCGAAGTCGCGGCGCGGCCGCCCGGCCGCGTGGATGTCGCCGAAGACCACCACCGCCCCGCCGCCTTCGAGCCGGCTCGCGGCCAGCCGGTCGGTGAACGCCTGCACCAGGAGGAGCGGCGCCAGCGCGTTGACGCGCACCTCGCGCTCCGCGGCATCGGGCGCGATCGATCCGAAGGGCGTGCGCTCGTAGCTGGAGGCGACGATCGCCAGCGCATCGACCGCTCCCGCGCCGCACGCGTCGGCGAAGGACGCAAGCGACGCGAGGTCGGCGAGGTCGAGGAAGCGGACGTCGGCCGATCGCCCCATCCGCCGTGCGTCCTCGGCGGCCGACATCGCGCCGTCGCGGTCGGCGCGGTGCGTGAGGACGAGGTCGAAGCCGTCGCGCGCGAGCTCGAGCGCCACCGCGCGCCCCACCCTCCGAGCTGCTCCGATGACGACCGCGCGCGGCATCGCGCAAGTGTACGGAGGCGGATGCGCCGGGCCGCCGCGTACGATTTCCCCACCGATGAGCGAGGAGCGACCGGACCAACGCCCCGAAGGCGACGATCCGAAGGTGCCGGACCTGCACCTCGACCGGCTCGAGCGCCTCGCGCGCGAGGCCCCGGCGGACCTGGTGCGCCGCGCGGAGGAGGCGATCGAGCGCCATGCGCCCGCGCTGGCGCCGCGCCGGCTGCGGTCCCGCGTCCGCAAGCGGACGGTGGCGCTCCTGGCGATGCTCGGCCTGATGGCGGCGCTGGTGTCGGCCTGGACCGTGCTGCGCGAGACCACGATCATCCGCCAGGCGATGGAGTCGCAGCTGTCGGAGCGCCTCGGCGGCGACGTGGCGATCGGCGAGGTGACGTGGGACGGCTGGAACCGCGTGAAGGCCACGGACCTCGTCCTGCGTGCCCGCGGGTGGGAAGGCGAGCCCGGCCGCGTGGCGTCGATCCGCCGCGCGGAGATCGTCTTCGCGCCCACGAGCCTGCTGACCGGGAGCCTCGAGCTCGTCGACATGGAGATCGACGGCCTGTCGGTCTCGATCGTCGAACGCGCCGACCGGCCGGGATCGTTCAACCTGCTGGCGCTGACCCCGGCGCAGAAGTCGGGCGGCGGCGTGCGCCAGCCGCGCAGCGCGCTGCTGAGGGACATCCGCATCGAGCGCGCGATGCTCGACGGAGGGGCGCTGAAGCCGGTCGTCCGTCTCGCGTTCGCGGCGGACTTCGCGCACCTTCCGGACGACCCATCGGTCTACCGCTTCACGCTGATGCAGACCGAGCAGGACGGCGCGGCACCCGCCGGCGACCCGATCCGCGTCAGCGGCACGTGGAACGAGCGCACGCTGGGCTACGAGGCCACGCTCGAGCCGATGGACGTCGGGCCCTCGATCCTCGGCATGCTGCCCGTGGCGGCGCGCGAGTGGGCGCGGCGCGCGGGCCTCGTCGGACGGATCGAGCGAGCCACGGTCACCGGAAGCCCCGACCGGCCGGTTCGCGCGGCGGACGTGTCGCTGCGCGAGGTGCGGCTGCGCGACCGTTCGGCGGCGCGCGCCCTCGGCTGGGGACGGATGGACGGCACCGAGGTGCGCCGCATCGACGGGGACGTCGGCGTCTCGATCGGCGAGGCGAACCTGAAGCTCGCGGGATCCGAGGTGGAGGTGCGCGCCGCGCGCGCCGTGGTCACGACCGGTGCCGGGCAGGACCTCCTGGAGATCCCGGTGGAGGGGTCGCTGCGCGCCGACCTCGCGCCTGCCGGCGGCGTGCCGGCGACGCTCGGCGCAGGCGACGAGTGGCTCTCCCGCGCGCTGGCGCTCACGCCCTTCCGCCTGGCGGTGCGGATCCCGGACGTGGACACCCGCCCGCTGCCCGACGGACGGATGCGCCGCGTCGAGCTGCCGATCGACGTCGCCGACGCGCTCGGCAAGCTCGGCCTCTCGTCGTGGCGCGCGAACCTCGACGTCACCGTCGAACGCGCGGCCGCGGTGGCGGGAACTCCGTCGCCGGTCCGGCTGCAGGGAACGGTCGACGTGCTCGGCGGGCGGTTCCAGCCTCCCGGCGTGCCGGTGGCGCTCACCGAGGTCGCCGGCCGCATCGAGCTGCAGGATGGAAAGGTTGCGCTCCGGGGGATCCGTGCCAAGGGCCCGTCGGGCGCCACCGTCGAGGCGACCGGCACGGTGCAGATCGCCGAGCCGACCAACCGCTTCGACGTGGGCCTGCGCGCAGCGGGGTTCGTGGTCGATGCCGCGCTGGTGGAGTCGCTGCCCGCCGAGACGCGGCGCGTGGTGCGGCAGCTGCTCGACGACGAGGCATGGGACGGGCTGCGCGCGGCCGGCATGGTCGAGGCCTCGACACGGCCGGGCGGCACCGTGGGCGCCGACGTCCGGATCGTCCGTGACGCGCGCGGCGAGGTCGACGTGCGCGGCACCCTCTCCCTGGCGGACTTCCGGCTGGTGATCGAGGCGTTCCCCTACCCGCTGGCGATCGACGGCACCCTGCGCATCGGGTCCGGGCGCGTCGAGCTGCCGCCCGAGGGGCTCGCGGTGCGCACGCCGTTCGAGGGCCGCGGGCGCCTGCGCGGCCACGTGCTCCTCCCCGAGGAGGGCGTGTGCGACGTGGTCAGCACCTACATCACCTTCGAGATCGCCAACGAACGCCTGACGCGCACGCTGCTGGCGTGCCTGCCGCCGAGCTTCGAGGACCGCGCGGGACGGCCGGAAGGCTGGCCCGGGTCGACGTTCGCGCCGAAGGCCGAGATCCTCATGGGCCTCGGGCTCGAGGGGCGCCTGGCGGCAGGCGGCACCGTGCGCACGCGCGCCGACGGAAGCGACGCCGTGATCCTGCGCATCGAGGTGTCCGAGGGACGCGTGCGGCCATCGGCGCAGCTGGCGTCCATCCTGCGCCGGCACGGCCTCTCGTGGCCCGGCCGCATGCCGCTCGACGGCGTCGCCGGCGTGATCGAGGCATCGGCCGACACCCTGCGCGTCCGCGACGGCCGCGCCACGCTCCAGGGCGGCACGATCCGCGTGGAGGCCGACTTCCCGGGCCCCGCGGACGACGGCTGGCTGTCGATCGACCTCGAGGACTTCCCGTTCGAGCGCAACCTCGCGCGCATCGTCGAGGGCGACGGCACCGATGCCGCCGTGCGCGCGTGGGACGCGTTCGCGCCCACGGGACGCTTCGATGCCTCGGTGTTCTGGGAACGCCAAGGCGAACGCACGCTGACCTGGGCAAACGCGCGGCCGCGCTGGATGGAGCTCGGCGGCGGCGTGCGGCTGGACGCGGCGTGCGGCGCGCTCACCTACCGGGACGGCGAGGTCCGCCTCGAGGACATCGACCTGCGTGGCACCGATGCCGACGGCTCGCCGCTGCGGATCGAGGCCGACGGCACGATCGTCGGCGCGGCGCCGGACTTCCGCGCGTCGGTCGAGGGTCTGCGGATCGCGAGCCCCGTGGTCGCCGCGGCGGTGCGCGCCGCCGAGCTGCCGACCGTCACCGACTTCATGACCCAGTGGCGGACGGACGGGTCGCTCGACGTGGCGGTGTCGCTGCCGGCGACGAAACTTGACGCCCCGTGGGAAGTGACCGTGGTGCCGACCCGCATGGTGGCGGAGCGCGACGACCGGCGGCTGGCGATCCTGCACCTCGGCGGCGACGTGGCGATCGGGCCGGCCGGCGCGCGCATCGACGCGCTGGAGCTGGCGCTCGACCGGGGCGTCGTGCGGCTCGACGGCGCCTTCGGCGAGGGCCGCGCCGGGGGATTGGCCGGCGAACTGTCGATCGCCGCCACCGTGGACACGCTGTCGCCGGGCCTGCGGGCGCTCTTTCCCAAGGTGGCCGACGACGCACTGGAGGCCATCTCCTTCCGCACCGATGCGTCGATCTGGACCGACGGCCTGCGCATCGTGCTCGATGCCCCGGCCGATGGCGAGCGGCGCGTCATGGTGACGGGGGAGGTCGGATTCGGCGACGCGTCGTTCGACCCCGGCATCGAGCTCCGCCGGATCGACGGGGCCATCGCCTTCGACCTCGCGACGGTCGGCGGCCGCGCGGCGGGAACGCTGGGCTTCGGCCTGGCGCAGCTCGAGTTCCTCGGCCGGCGCGCCACCGACGTCGCGGGCGTGCTCGCCTTCGACGGCGGCTCGGGACTGGTGCGGCTCGAGGAACTCGAGGCCTCGATGTACGGCGGCCGGATCGCCGGGCGCGGGTCGTTCGACCCCGGCGACGGCTGGCAGGTGCACGTCTCGTGCGCCAACGTCGGCTTCGGGCGGTTCGTCGCCGCGGGCGGTGCGCTCCCGAAGGGCGCGACGCTCCCCGCCCCCGGGAGCGACGGCACCCTGCGCGGCCGGTTCGACGCGAGCGGGGCCTTCGGGGATGGGGCCTCGCGCCGCGGCTCGGGGCGCGTGGCCGTGGCCGAGGCGCGCATGATGGAGTTCCCCCTCGGCATGAGCCTCCTGCAGCTGACGCAGCTGATGCTTCCCCTCAACGCATCGATGGAGTCGGCGAGCGTCCGCTTCGACCTGACGGGCGACCGGCTGGCGATGCGCGACTTCGACCTCGAGAGCGGCACGCTGCGGCTCGAGGGCGAGGGCGAGCTGGACACCGACGACGGCGCGCTGTCGCTGCGCCTGCGCAACCGCGGCCGGTTCCCGATCCTGAGCGACCTCTACGGCATCGTGAGCGACCAGGTCTTCGCGATCGACGTGGGGGGTACCATCAACGACCCGCAGCCGGCGCTGGCGCCCATGCCAGGACTGCTGCCGCGGACGCCCGCGCCCGACGCGCCGGCCGCCGATCCCACCGCGCCGACCTCGGCGAAGGAGCAGACGCGATGAACGGAGACGACCCGGAGGACCGCGCCCCGCGAGCGGGCGATGGCCCGATCGGTGCACTGGTGGACGACCTGGTCCGGCGCGCGGCCGCGGCCGAGGCGGCCGAGCACGGGCGGGCGCCCTCGCGGCGCACCGCGCTCGTCGAGGACATGGTGCGCACCTCGCTCAAGGTGATCGCCGACGGCACCGACCTCGGGCAGGTGAAGGTCATGGAGCGGGCGCTGCGCGAGATGCGCACCGCCTACCGCGTCTTCAACCGCTACAAGGGCGTGCGCAAGATCTCGATCTTCGGCAGCGCCCGCACGCCGGAGGCGCACCCGGACTACCACGCCGCGCGCGACTTCGGGCGCCTGATGGCGGCCGAGGGATGGATGGCGATCACCGGCGCCGGGATGGGCATCATGCGCGCGGGGCACGAGGGACCGAGCCGCGAGTCGAGCTTCGGGCTCTCGATCCGCCTGCCGTTCGAGACGAACGCCAACGACATCATCAAGGGCGACCCGAAGCTCGTGAACTTCCGCTACTTCTTCACGCGCAAGCTGATGTTCGTGAGCCACTCCGACGCGGTGGCCTGCTTCCCGGGCGGCTTCGGGACGATGGACGAGATCTTCGAGACGCTGACGCTGGTGCAGACGGGCAAGACCCACCCGATGCCGATCGTGCTGGTGGAGGGAAGCGACGCGCAGGGCGCGCCGCTGGGCTACTGGAAGCGCTGGGAGGCGGGGGTCGTCGACAACCTGGTCGAGGCCGGGTGGATCTCGCCCGAGGACCGATCGCTCTACGAGATCGCCGACAGTCCCGCGGACGCGGTGCGCCGCGTCACCCACTTCTACCGCCGCTACCACTCGTCGCGGTACATCGGCGACACGTTCGTGGTGCGCATCAAGCGGCCGCTCTCGCGCCGGCAGGTGGAGGAGCTGAACGACGCCTTCGCGCACCTGGTGAAGTCGGGCACCGTCGACCAGCACATGGGGCCGCTCGAGGGCGAGGACGACCACGTCACCCTGCCCCGCGTCGCGTTCCACCACACCAAGCGCGGCTTCGGCCACATCCGCCGGTTCATCGACCGGATGAACGAGATGCCGGACGAGGCCACGGCGTGACCACGGCCCGCGCCGCAGCCGTGGCGCGGCGAGCGGCCGGGGTGCTCGCGTGCGCGCTGCTTGCCGGTTGCGCCGGTGGCGGTGCAGGTGCAGCGAAGGCAACCGACGAACCCACCGAAGGGCGCGTGGTGCGCGCGCGCACCACCGTGGCGGCGGGCCAGACCGGGCTGGAGGTGATCACCTGGCAGGTGACCGACGACGGGCGCCGCGTGGAGGACGCGCTGCGCGCCCATGCGGAACCCGCGGTGGCCGCGGCCGACGACCTGGCACTTCGCCGCAACGGCTTCATCCTGTGCGCGGTGCGCGCCGACCGGATGGAATCGCTGCGCACCGCGCTCGGCGGAAGCGCC
>JBEITQ010000212.1:0-3436 GCA_040374835.1 Phycisphaeraceae bacterium
CGGATCGCCGTCAGCACGTCCTGCAGCGGCCGACGCGCGGGGTCATGGCAGCGCGGGTCGTTAGTCGCCAGGAGCGGCACGCCCGCCTCGGAAGAGAGCCATTCCAGCTGCAGCAGGCGGAGCGCGGCGTCGGGGCCCGGCCGGTGCATGAACCCGAGCGACAGGCGGTCGCCGTCGAATGCCCCGCGCAGCCAGCGCAGGCACTCCAGGAACCGCGGCTGCATCGCGCCGTAGCCGGCGGGCGGCATGACGATCGCGTGCACGCCGCCGAGGGCGAACGGCGCGAGCGGCCGCGCCGCGTCGGGGGAACGCGCACCCGGCGCGCCGCCCGGTTCGCCCATCCCGAGCGCCTGCACCGAGGCGTCGACCAGGTCATGGAGCCAGAGCCGGCAGGCGGTCGCGTCGCGCGCGGCACCGCGGCCGTCGATCCCGGCCATGAGGGCCGCGGGGCTCTCGTCGACGTCGAGCGTCCATCCCGCGCGGCGCTTGCCGAGCGTCAGCAGCCGGCAGAGTCGCGCGTAGCCCTCGGGGGACTCGGCAAGCAGCACCAGCTCGACGTGCGACGGCTCGTCGTCCGCGCCGAGGGCGAACTCGGCGCGCGTGCCGACGGCGAGCGCGATGCCATGCTCGCGCGCGGCCACGTGCGCACGCACGATGCCGGCCATGGTGTGCCGGTCGGCGATGCCGAGCGCCGGCATGCCCAGGGCCTTGGCGCGGACGACCAGTTCCTCGGGGTGGCTGGCGCCTTCGAGGAACGAGAAGTTGCTGGCGGCGGCGAGCTCGCAGAATGGCGGGAATGCAGCCATGGTGGTATGATGTACGGTCTTTGTTAGGATACCCGCCGCCGACGGATGCGACAATGCCGCGCGATGCATCGAACCCTTCAGCGAGGCGGATGGGCATGGAGTGCCGTCGCGGCAGCTGCCGCGCGCGTGGCGTGCGCGCAGGACATGCCGACGGTGCTGCCGCCGCCTGCGCCGGGCGCGACGCCGGCGATCGAGTCGATGACGCCGCCCGAGCGGACCATGCCGGTCGATGCCGTGCTCTTCCGACAGGCGAAGTCGGTGCCGGGTGACCGGCGCTGGGCGGTCGCGTACCAAGGCAACGTGTACCTCTTCGCGGGGCAGGAGACGCGCGATGCGTTCGTGCGCGACCCCGCGACGTTCGCGGCGGTCGACGCCGGCGCATGCGGCCGCATGGGCCCGCTCGGCGGGCTCGGCGACGCGCGGCGGCACGCGATGCAGGACGGGCTCCTCTACTTCTTCGCCTCCGACGCGTGCATGCAGGCCTTCCGCGCGGCGCCCAAGCAGTTCATGGAGCCCTACGACCAGCTTCCGTCGGGCACGCCCGAGCTGCAGCGCGCGGGGCTCGAGATCCTCGACCGCTGGGTGGCATGGGCCGGCGGCAAGGACGCGGTGCGGCGCGCATCGGCCTACCGCCAGGTGACCGAGGAACGCGTGACGTCCGGCGGCCGCGAGTGGGATCGCGTCGAGGAACTGGAGATCTCCGGCCCGTCGTCGATGCGCCGGCGCGACGTGTGGCGCCCGGTCGACGACCCGAAGGCCACGCCTACCGAGTACGACCTGGTGGCCACGCCGGAGCGCACCGTGCTCACGATGCGCCCGGGACCCGAGAGCGAGTTCGAGGGCACGCGGCGAACGGCGTTCCGCCGCGCGATGCACCGGCTGCCGTGGGCGATCCTGCAGGCGCGTTTCCGGCCGGAGGCTGGCTTGCTCGTGATCCGCACCGGCGAGGGGCGGCTCGGCGACGCCGACTGCGACTACGTGGCGACGTGGTTCGAGGGCAACCTCACCAACCTCGCGATCGACAAGTCGACCGGCCGCCTGGTGCAGATGGGCTACGTCGGGCGCGACACGCAGCAGCGCGTGATGAGCCTCACCATGGACGCGGTCGACCACGCGGGCCCGGAGGCGCTGCGGCTTCCCACGCAGTGGGTCGTCTACCCGACCGGCGAGAAGGAGGGCGTCATGGGTCCGAAGGCCCGCATCACCGTGGGGCCGGCGGCGACGGCGACGGCGGCGGCGGCGAGCCCGGCGACGGACTCCCCGGCGACCCAACCGGCGCCCGCGTCCCCGGCGCGCTGAGGCTGCGGAAGAACCGTGCCTTGAACCTCCAGGCGTCGCGGGTGCGCGGCACCGCGACGTAGGTGGCGAACGTGCCGCGGTCCGCCACGCTCCGCTGGTAGATCGGCTGCGCCTCGACGGTGGTGTCCTTGCCGTCCCACGCGGCGTCCCAGGTGGCAAGGTCCGCGCCCACGGCGCGTGCGGCGTCGGCCACGTGGCGGTCGTCGAGCGCGAGGTCCGAGGAGCGGAAGGCGCTCTCGCCGATGGGGCGGGCCTCGGCCTCCGGCGGCGCCTCCTTCACGACGCGCGCGGACTCGACCGGCGCGAAGCGTTCGCCGCGGTAGTTCTCGAGGAACGGGTTGCAGCCGGCCGCGAGGAGCGCAAGCACGGGGACCGCGGCCGTCGGACGCATCGGGCCGAGTCTATGGCCGCCGCACGCAGCCGTCCCCGAGCCGCGCCGACAGGTGGTCGACCAGCTCGCCGACGGCGCGCTGCGTGCCGGCCTCGCGCTCGTCGTGCGTTCCCTCGCCCAGGCGCCCCAGCCGAACCGCCCGCAGCGCGATGCGCTCGATGCCCTGCCCGTCCTCGTGGTGCCCCAGGTGCAGGCGCTCGACCCGCGGGCGCAGCACCGACCACAGGTGCGCGGCGTCCCGCGTCGGCGCGCCGAGGTGGACCGTGCCGCGCACCGGCGCAAGCCCGGCACGCGCCACGCGCACCTCGAGCGCGCGCACCCCGCGGCCGCGCCGTTCGAGCATGGCGCAGAGCCCGTCGACCGCGGCACGCACCGCGCGCTCCACCGCCTCTCGCGAGGCGCATGCGGAGGCGAACTCGAACGCCGACTCGACCGGGTCGGGCGGCGGCACCGGCACGAAGCCGCGTGCGCGCATGCCGAAGGCCTCGTCGAGCCGCCGGCCGATCTCCGGGCCGAAGCGGTCGGCGATCGCGTCGCGACCGATGGCGCGCAGCTCGCCGATGCGCGTCACGTTCACCTCGCGCAGCGCCGCGCATGCGGCGGCATCGAGGCGCAGCGATTCGATGGGGAGCGCCCCGAGCGGCGCGCGCAGCGCGTCCGAGCCCGTTCGCCCCGTGCGCATGTCGGCGGCGGCCGCGGTGGCGCGCACGCATGCGGCGCCCGCGCACGGATCGGCCGCCAGCGCATGGTCGATGCCACGGCGCGCGAGCGCCCGCCCGATCCGCGCGACCAGGCGCGCGGGTCCGTCCGAACCCGGCATGCACCCGCGGACGTCCAGCAGCACGAGCGGCATCCCCCCGTCCGGCGGGTCGAGGTGCACCCGCGGCGTCCAGCGCAGGCTCCACGCGGCCAGCCGGCCGAGCGCGGCGCGGTCGCGCCC
>JBEITQ010000120.1:0-6236 GCA_040374835.1 Phycisphaeraceae bacterium
GGCTTCTGCCAGCCGAAGATGTTGAAGGCCGGGCTGCCCCACGGCGTGCACTCGAAGTCCCGCTTGCCCATCAGGAACTCCAGAAACAGCGGGCTCATGTTGAACTTCCACCGCTTCTTGCGGTTGGAGAGGATCATGCCGAAGAGGTCGTTGGTCTTGCGGCGCCCCAGGAAGCTCTGCTGGTCGGGCGCCTTGTCGTAGGCGTAGCCCGGCGAGACCATCATCCCCTCGACGCCGAGGTCCATCATCTCGTCGAAGAAGCCGCGCACCGAGGCGGGGTCGGCGCCGTCGAAGAGCGTGGTGTTCGTCGTGACGCGGAAGCCCATCTTCACCGCCAGGCGGATGCCCTCCACGGCCTTCTCGAAGGTGCCCTCGCGGCAGACGGCGAAGTCGTGGTGCTCGCGCTGGCCGTCCATGTGGACGCTGAAGCTGAGGTACTTGCTGGGCTTGAAGAGCCCCTCCTCGAGCTTCTCCTTCAGGAGCAGCGCATTGGTGCAGAGGTAGACGTACTTCTTCCGCGCGACCAGCCCCTCGACGATCTCCTTGATCTGCGGGTGCAGCAGCGGCTCGCCGCCGGGGATGCTCACCATCGGCGCGCCGCACTCCTCGGCGGCCTTGAAGCACTCCTCGGGGGTGAGGTTGCGCTTCAGGATGTGGGCCGGGTACTGGATCTTGCCGCAGCCGGCGCAGGCCAGGTTGCACCGGAACAGGGGCTCGAGCATCAGCACCAGCGGGTAGCGCTTGCGACCACGGAGCCGTTGTCCGAGAACGTACGAGGCCACGGTCCACATCTGGGAAATCGGAACGGCCATGGTCGGTGCCTGGGGTGGGGCTGGGGGGACTGGGGCGAGAAAAAACTGCTCGGGCGCCCAAAACGGGCGTGAACCCGCGGGCGGGGGAGAATCGTAGCACGGACATGACGACGCTCGCCGCCGTGGCGGACTTCCCGGGAACGAGGCCGGCAACGGCCCGATGGCCCGCGCTCGCGGGACTCGACGCAGCCATCGCGAATGGGCTTTCCCGGCTGCTCGGCGGGGGCGAGGGAGCCTCCGGGGCGAGGGGTAGCATCGTGGCTCCCCGCCCGGAGGTTCCCCGGGCCGCACGCATGGCGACCGCCGCCGATCGATCTGACGAGTCGCTGCTGTCGGACTACATGGCCGGCGACCGCGGTGCGTTCGCATCGCTCGTCGAGCGCTACCGGCGCGAGCTGCACGGGTTCCTGGCCCGGTTCCTGGGGTCCAATGCCGCCGCCGACGACGTCTTCCAGGAGACCTTCCTGCAGGTGCACGTCGCCGCCCACACCTTCGACCGCGACCGCACCTTCAAGCCGTGGCTCTTCACCATCGCCGCCAACAAGGCGCGCGACTGGCACCGGCGGCAGAAGCGCCGCCGCATGGCGAGCCTCGATGCGCCGATCGGCGGCGACGGCGAGGGCGGGCGCGTCATCGACCTGATGCAGTCGGACCAGGCCGCGCCGGACGCCCCGCTGGAGGGCGCCGAGATGCGCGCGCGCGTCAAGGAGGTGGTCGACGGCATGCCCGCCATCTACCGCGAGGTGCTGCAGCTGAACTACTTCCAGCGCATGAGCTACCAGCAGATCTCCGAGGTGCTCGGGATCCCGCTGGGCACGGTCAAGAGCCGCATCCATGCGGCGACCGCGACCTTCGCCGAGCAGTGGAAGGCCGCCGCGCGGCGCCCGCGCGGCACCGATGCCGACAAGGAGTTCAAGGCATGAGCGAACCCCCCATCCTGTGCGACGCCGACCTGCGCGTGCTCGACTTTCTCGCCGAGCACGGCTTCGACGCATCGCGGGTGACCCTGCTTCCCGAGGCCGACCGCCCCCGTGCGATGGCCCTGATCCGCCAGATGTCGGTGCTCGACGCGTACCCCGCGGACGAGGGAGACGACTCGCTGGTGGACGCGACGCTCGCGCGCATCGCCGCCCACGACGAGGCGGTCGACGCGTCGCGGCGGATCGGCTTCGGCCGGCCGCCGGCCTTCCGCCTCGCCGACCTGGTGAGCGTGGCGGCGGTCGTGCTGCTGCTCCTCGGCGTCACCGTGCCCATGATCGCCAACCTGCGCGCGCAGAAGCTGTCGACGCTCTGCGCGTCGAACCTCCGTGCCGTGCACGGGGCGCTCGGCAGCTACGCGACGTCGAACGGCGGCGCCCTGCCCCTCCGCTCGGCCGTGGCCGGCCTCGGCGGGATGTTCGCCGCGCGCCCCGGCCAGCCCGACCAGGTCACGCGCCTCGATGCCCCTGCGGTGCCCCAGGCCCAGGCGCAGCGGCTGCGGCCCGGCGTGCCCCAGATGCCGACCCAGCTGGTGATCGAGTTCCGCCGGCCCGGCACCGTCATCCGCATCGTGCAGGGCGTGCCCAGCTGGGCCGAGTCGAACCACAGCGCGCACCTGGCGCAGCTCGTCGACGCTGGCTACTGCGGCGGCGACCACCTGTGCTGCCCGGCATGCGCCGCGGGGCGGCCGTGCTTCGCCTACCGGGTGCCGAGCCGCGGCGGGCGGTTCATGCTCGACACCCCCAGCCGCACCGTGGTCGTCGCCGACGCGAACCCGGTGCTCGAGGACCACCGCACCGGCCGCCACGCCGGGCGCGCCATCAACTCCCGCAACCACCGCGGCGAGGGGCAGAACCTCCTCTTCTGCGACGGGGCGGTCGAGTGGAGCACCACGCCCCTCCTGCAGGGCGGCCCCGGCGGCATGACCGACAACATCTGGCTGCCGCAGGACGAGGTCGGCCGGGACCGGATCCAGCTGCGCTCCTGGCCCGGCCACGCCGCGGACAACTTCGTCGCCCAGTGACCTGATAACGGCGGCGGACGCAGCGCGTTGCCGGGAGGCGGGGATTCGGCTATCCTCGTCGATTCGAGCCGCATCCCGCGGAGCGGACGGAACACCCGACCATGCCGAAGCAAAAGTCCCACCGAGGCCTCCTCAAGCGCATCAAGCTCACCAAGAGCGGCAAGGTGCGCTTCAAGGCCCCCAACAGCCGCCACATCAAGAGCAACAAGACCGGCACCCAGGTGCAGTCGTACCGGAAGTCGCGCTACGCGCGCACCGGCGACCTGCGCTACCTGAAGAAGCTGCTCAACCGCGGCCTGCGCTCCGAGGAGCAGCACGTCGCCGACGAGAAGGCGCGCGAGGCCTTCAAGGCCGCCGCCAAGTAAGCCAACCACCCGAAGAGGACACCCACCATGCCACGCGCACGCAAGGGCGCCGCCCGAACCCAGGCACGACGCAAGCTCCTCCGCGAGGCCCGCGGCTACTACGGCACCAAGAGCCGGCTGAAGCAGCAGGCCAAGGTCGCCATCATGCGCGCGCTGCGCAACAAGTGGCGCCACCGCAAGCTGCGCCGCCGCAACTTCCGCCAGCTCTGGATCGTCCGCATCACCGCGGCGTGCCGGATGCGCGGCTTCAAGTACAGCCTGATGATCAACGGCCTCGCGCACGCGGGCTGCCTGCTCAACCGCAAGATGCTCAGCGAGATCGCGATCCACGACCCGGCGACGTTCGACGCCCTGGTCGCGACCGCCCGCAAGCACTGCACGGTCGCGCACGCCAAGGCGGCCTGACCGCGCCGGCGACGGCGATGAACGAAGACGGCGCCCCGCTCGCGCGGGGCGCCGTTCCCTTTCCTCCCGCCCTCGGCCCGCTCAGGCGCTGATGCGCGCGGCGGCGATGCTCGCGATGGCCGTGGCACGCTGCTCGGCGAGCGACGGCGTGCCGGGCAGCCGGCCCAGCACGTCGCGCAGGCCGGCGGCCTGCGCGTTCTCCTGCCGGAGCGACTCGGAGATCTCCGTGCGGTGCACGGCGACGCGCGCCGGGGCGTTCACGCCCAGGCGCACCTTGTCTCCGCGGATGTCGACGACGACGATCTCGACGTCGTCGCCGACCACGATGGCTTCATCGATGTGACGTGAGAGGACGAGCATGGGGCCTTCCGTGGCGGGGGTGCGGGGGCCCGGTCCGTCGGGCCCGCGTGTTCAGGCGGTCTTCGCGGCGGCCGTGCCCGGCAGGCGCACCAGCTCATGGCGCGTGCTCCAGGTGCGGTCGCTCAGGACGAGCTGGATGCCGGTGCGGCTGTCCGCGTTCAGGACGATGGGGCCCTGCAGGTTCGCGGTGATGGCGCCGTCGCGGCGGTTGACGATGGCGAAGATGGTGGCGTCCTCGGGGCGCTCGAGCCCCAGGCCCGCGAGGTCGGTCGCCCGGATCGGCACGCCGTAGTCCGGGATCCACGCCGTCGGGTCGGTCACCACGAAGGCGAGCTCCGGGTCCTCCACCGACTGCAGCCAGTAGAAGACGCCGCGGTCGTCCGGCTGCAGCAGCGCGAACGTGCGGAAGCGGGCGAACCCGAGCAGTCCGTGCGGGAACACGAGCAGCCGGGTGGGATCGATCTCGACTTCGCCGAATCGGGTGGTGCGGACCTTCATGCGGAACTCCGTTCCTGGCGCGACCGTGGCAGCGGACGGCAGCGATGGGCTCCAGCCCGATCCCTGCGCCGTTGGGGGATATCGGCCACTGGCGCCCACGGGCATGAGCGGTCTGCGAGAATCACGCCCCGTGAGCGCCCCTTCCATCGCCGAGCGCGCGGGCACGGTGCCGGCACCGCTGGTGCAGGTGGCGGCCATGGCGGCGGTCGCGGTGCTCGCCGGCATGGCGATCGCGGGCACGGCGGCGCCGGCCGCGTCGGCGGCGGCCGGCGCACTGATCGCCGCGGCCTGGTTCGGCTCGGCGTTCGGGCTCGGCAGGCTCGCGCGCTTCGCGCTCTTCCCGGCGATCCGCCGCGGCCACCCGGCGCACGCGGGGCTGACGCTCGGCCTGGGAGTCGCCGTGCTGCTCTGGGTCGACGTCACGCTCGGGTCGCTCGGGGCGTTCGGCGGCGCCGGCGGGTGGCGGCAGGTGCTCGCGTGGGCGACGCTGGTGCCGGGACTCCTGCTGCTCGGCGATCCGCGGCGGACGATGGCCGGGGAGATGACGGGCCTGCGCGCGATGGCATCGCTGCCGCTCGCATGGTGCGCGCTGCCGGCGCTCGCGGTGCTCGCCTTCGCGGCGTCGCTGCCGCCGGGCGTCGCGTGGGCGACCGAGTTCGGCGGCTACGACGCGCTGAGCTACCACCTGGAGCTGCCGCGGACGTGGTTCGAGCTCAAGCGGATCTCGACGCTTCCGCACTCCGTGTACTCGGCGTTCCCGAACTTCGTCGAGGCCGCGTTCCTGCACTGCATGTCGCTCCTCGGGCAGGCGGCGCCGCACGGCCTCGCCATGGCGCCGCAGCTCCTGCACGCCCTGCTCGGCGTGGCGGCGGCCGTCGCGGTGGGCGGCGTGGCGGCGATGCTCGCGGGTCCCGAGCCGCGCCGGGCGCAGGTGGCGCAGGCCGCGGGGTTCGTGGCCATGCTCGGCGTGCCGTGGGTGATCGTCACCGGAAGCCTCGCCTACGACGAGATGGCGGTGCTGCTGATGGCGGCGACCGCGATGCTCGCCTGGGGCGCGCGCATGGAGGGGCACGAGGACCGGCGCGACGCACCGCCGGCGACCGTCGGCATCGCCGTGGGCCTGGCGCTCGGCGCGGCGATCGGCGCGAAGCTCACCGCGGTCGGCATGGTGGCCCTGCCCTTCGCCGCGTGGGCGATCGTCGGCGGCACCGCCGGCGGCATGCGTGCGCTGGCGCGTTCGGCGGCATGGGCGACGGTCGCGGCGGCGGCCGTGCTCATGCCCTGGCTCGGCCGCAACGCGGCGGACACCGGCTCGGCGCTGTTTCCGTTCTCGTCGAGCGGGCTCGGCTGGACGGCGGAGCAGTTCGCGCGCTTCGCGGCCGGGCACGCCGCACCGCCGGGCACGGGGCTCGATGCACGCCTGGCGGCACTGTGGGACCACGCCTTCCGCGAGGGATTCGGGCCCGCACCCGGTGCCGACCCCTGGCTGCCCCAGTGGGGAGCGGCGTTCTGGATGGGCCTGCTGGCGTTGGCGGCGCTGGCGCGGCGCGCGCCGCGTGCGGTGCTGGCGCTTGCCGCCATGCTCGCCGCGCAGATCGCGTTCTGGATGTTCGCGACGCACCTGAAGGCGCGCTTCCTTCTGCCGTGCGCGGTGCCGCTCTGTGCGGCGATGGGGGCCGCGCTCGCGCCGCTCGCCTCGGCGGGCGCCACGCGCGGCACGCGGCGGTGCAGGGCCGCGAGGAGGGCCGCCAGCCCGGGCTCGCTGCCGGGACGCTCCCCCGGGCCGCCGAGGAA
>JBEITQ010000204.1:0-3734 GCA_040374835.1 Phycisphaeraceae bacterium
CGACCTCGCCCGCTTCGGCGCCGAGGTGATGCGCTTCAGCCCGCGCCAGTGCGACCTGATGATCGTCGCCGGGCGCGTCAGCATCAAGACGCTCCCGGTGCTGCAGCGCACCTACATGCAGATGACCGAGCCCAAGTGGGTGATCTCGATGGGCGCCTGCGCCAGCACGGGCGGCGTCTTCGACACTTACGCCGTGGTGCAGGGCGTCGACCAGTACATCCCGGTCGACGTCTACATCCCCGGGTGCCCGCCGCGTCCCGAGATGCTCATCGAGGGCATCATGGCCATCCAGAAGATCATCGACAGCGACCAGATCCCGCGCGACCCCACCGGGAAGCGCCTGCCGCTGCAGATCGCGCTCGAGCCCAACTACCGGCCGCGCGTGCAGCCGGCGCCGGTCACGATCGGCGCGTCCTGACGTCCTCGGCCAGCCGCTCGCGCAGCCGCGCCATCAGCGTGGACCAGCGCTGGCGCAGCGCGTCCTCGGACACCCCCATCGCCCCGGAAATCTCCTTCCAGCGCTTGCCGCGCAGGCGCAGACGCACCATCTCGGCGTCCTCGGGGCGCGTGCGGTCGAGGTCGCGCATCACGTTGATCAGCTCGGCGCGCTCGGGGGTGTCGGACGGCGCGTCCGGCTCCTCCCAGGCACGGGCGCCGGGCGCCAGCCGGGCGATGGCCTCGGCCATGCGGGCGGCGCGGCGGCGATGGCGCTCCACCGCCCGCTGCACCACCTGCGCCACGAAGCACCAGGCCTCGGGCGCCGAGCGCATCCGGAACGAGCCGCGCGCCGCGGCGCCGTCCACGCGCCGCAGCGTCGTCGAGAACACGTCGTCGGCGTCGACGCCCGGGGAACCGCGCACGGCCGCGCCGATCCGGCGGCGAAGGGCCGCCTCGTGGGCGATCATGAACTCGGCAATGGCCTCGCGATCGGCTCGATCGCCCGTTGGCATGGCGTGTTCCATGCGCGGAATGTCCGTTTGCGCGCGGGGCGTTCAAGCCCGCGCGTCGCGGGTCCGTTCCGATCGGCGCTTATCGGCGCGCAGCCGCAGGACCAGGCCGACCACGATCGCCTGCACCAGCGCCGAGCCCAGGGTGGTGGCGATCACCTGCGGGCGGTCCCACTCCCCGATGGTCAGGTAGAGGCACACGTTCGCCAGGGCAAACATCCCCCAGGTGACGGCCGACACCCCCTCCGCGCGCCCGCGACGAAGCAGGGTCCCCAGCTGCATCAGGCTTGCCATCGGGAAGATCACCGCCGGCACCCAGCCCACCGCGTCGAGCAGGCCCTGGATGGCGGACGGCTGGCTCATCGGAGCGACGCCGTGAACTCGGCGATCCGGGCGAGGCCCTTGCGGAGCATCGCCTCGTCGCAGGCAAAGGTGACGCGCACGTGGTCGCCGGCGCACGCGCCGAACTCCCCGCCGGGAACGACCGCCACGTGCGCCTCGGCGAGGAGCGCCTCGGCGTAGGACTGCCCGTCCGTGATCGCGCGCCCGCCGGGCGACCGCAGGCCGCGGCAGCCGGCCACGCTCGGGAAGGCGTAGAACGCCCCGGTCGGCGCCACCCCGCGCAGCCGCGGGATCTCCGAGAGCAGCGCGTGCACGAGCTTCGCGCGCGCCGCGAACGCCTCGCGCATGCGTTCCACCTGCGGCGCGCTCGCGGGCGACAGCGCCTCGACGATCGCGGGCATGAAGAAGGACGCGATGTTGTTGGTCATCTGCCCCTGGAGCTTGATGAACTCGCGCATGAACGCGCCGCCGCCCGCCGGGGCGCAGGCGTAGCCGATCCGCCAGCCGGTCATGGCGAAGGCCTTGCTCATGCCGTTCAGCGTGACGGTCCGGCCGGCGAGGGCGGGCATGCTTCCCGGCGAGAAGGCGCGCAGGCCGGGCTCGACCTCGGGGTAGACGAGCTTCTCGTAGATCTCGTCGCTCACCACGGTCACCCCGGGGCGCGCGGCGACCACCTCGCACAGCGCGCGCAGCTCCCCGGGCGGGTAGGCGATGCCGCAGGGGTTCGACGGGCTGTTCAGGATCACCGCGCGCGTGCGCGGGCCGATCGCGGCGTCGAGCTGCGCGGGCGTGATGCGGAAGCCGCGCTCCACGTCGCCGGGCACCTCGACGCAGGTGCCGCCGGCGAGCTCGATCAGCGGGCGGTAGCTCACCCAGGCCGGGGTGGGCAGCACCACCTCGTCGCCCGGCTCCACCAGGCACTGCAGCGTGAGGTACAGGGCATGCTTGGCGCCCGCGGTGATCGAGACGTGCTCCGGCGCGCAGTCGATCCCGTTCTCCGCCCGCAGCTTCGCGGCGACCGCGGCGCGCGCCTCGGGCGTGCCGGGCGTGGGCACGTACTTCGTCATCCCCGCCTCGAGGGCGCGCGCGGCGGCGGCCTTGATGTTGGCAGGCGTGTCGAAGTCGGGCTCGCCGGTGCCGAAGGCGACCACGTCGATCCCCTCGCGCTTCATGGCGGCGGCGCGCGCGGCCACGGCGAGCGTGGCGCTCTCCTTCATCCGGCTGACCCGTGTCGAGACGTGCATCGCGGCAGGGGAGTCTAGGGAATCGCGGCGCCGCGGGCGGATCCGGGGCGGGCGTACACTTACGCGGATGCACTACGACTCGCACCAGCCGGTGCTCAACGACCTCGAGGCGCGGATCACGACCATCCGCGACTCGCTTTAACTACCCAGCCAAGGTCCACGAGCGCGACCGCCTCAACGCGCGCATGGAGTCGGCGGACTTCTGGAACGAGCCCCGCTCGGCGCAGAGGGTCATCGACGAGCTGAAGGTGGTCCGTGCCCAGATCGAGCCCCTCGAGGCCGCCACGAAGGCCCTCGAGGACGCGAAGGTCGGCTACGAGATGGCCCGCGAGGCCAACGACCACGACCTCCTCGTCGAGGTCGACGAGTCCATCCATCGGCTCGAGGCCGACATGGAGAAGGTCGAGGCCCAGAGCCTGCTCTCGGGCAAGCACGACCACCGCAGCTGCTTCGTCACCATCCAGGCCGGCGTCGGCGGCACCGAGGCCAACGACTGGGCCGAGATGCTCGAGCGCATGTACCTGCGCTGGTGGAGCGGCATGGGCTTCAAGGCCGAGGAGATGAACCGCCTGCACGGCACCGAGGTGGGGATCTCCGAGGCCATGTACCGCGTGAGCGGCCCGTTCGCCTACGGCTACATGAACTGCGAGCGCGGCACGCACCGCCTCGCGCGCGTCAGCCCGTTCAACGCCGAGGGCAAGCGCCAGACCAGCTTCGCCACGGTCGAGGTGACGCCGGAGTTCGAGACCACCGCGCTCACCATCCCCGAGAAGGACGTCGAGGTGGTCGCCTTCGTGCGCGCGAGCGGCCCCGGCGGGCAGAACGTGAACAAGGTGGCGAGCGCCATCCGCATCACGCACATCCCCACGGGCATCCAGGTGGTCGCCAGCACCTACCGCGACCAGCTGCAGAACAAGAGCCAGGCGTTCGCCGTGCTGCAGTCGAAGCTCGAGGCCCTGGAGGAGGAGCGCCGCCAGGCCGAGCTCGACGCCGCCACGGGCGGCAAGGTCGACCGCGGCTGGGGCACCCAGATCCGCTCCTACGTCTTCTACGACAACCGCGTGAAGGACCACCGCACGGGGTTCGAGATGATGAACCCGGAGAAGGTGCTCAACGGCGACCTCGGCGGGTTCGTCGACTCGGAACTGAAGCGGCGCCGGGCCGCGCGCGAGGCGGCCGGCGCATGAGCCCCGGCGGCGCG
>JBEITQ010000225.1:0-2991 GCA_040374835.1 Phycisphaeraceae bacterium
CAACGACTGCGACGGCGAGGGCAGCTCCGACGCGGAGGCCCCGGACAGCACGACGTACTACCTGGACGCCGACGGCGACGGCTACGGCGTGCCCGGCACGACCGCGCAGGTCGCCGCACCGGTGAACGCGCCGTCTTCGGGCGCAGCGTCGCCCGCGCCGATTTCGCCCGATGTCGCGAACACCCCCGCGATCCCGCCGCTCATGGGCCAGCCCGCGCCGGCCGCGCAGGAGACGGTCGAGCTCGGCTCGTCGCGCCCTGCCGCCGCGAAGGCCGCGCCCAAGCCGAAGTTCGTCTCCAAGCGCGCCAAGCTCGACGACCTCGAGCAGCAGTTCCAGGTGGTGCGCGCGCAGCCCGAGGCGAGCGCCGAGTTCGCCGCGCTCAAGGCCAAGTACGACGAGCTCGTCGACGCCACCGAGCAGACGAGCTCGGTGCGGTCGGTCGCGAACGCCCGCTCGCAGCAGCTCACGCTCCTCATCGAGACGCAGTCCTCGATGCAGGCGCTCGAGTCGCGCAAGGCCCAGTCGGACAAGAACCGCGTCGAGATCGCCAAGCTCGTGCTGGACATCCAGCGCCGCGCCGACTTCACGGCGATCGGGGTCCTGAACGCGAGCGCCGTGTACGACGGCAACCGCCTGCCCGAGCTCTACCGCCTGTGCGACCCGATGACGGGCGCCACGATCGCCTACGTCGAGCCGAACCCGGACATCGCGATGGGCCCGATGCTCGGCACGCTCGTCGGCGTCAAGGGCGGCACGCAGTACGACCCCGCGCTGCGCGTGACCGTCATCTCGCCGCTCTCGATGGACCTCCTCACGATGCGCGACAAGCCGCAGGTGACGAAGTCCGAGGAAACCCGCCCGATCTCGGAGGCCGGCACCATCGCGCCGGCGACGACCGTGGTCGACGGCGGTCCCTGCCCCGAGGACGAGGCCACGCCGCCCACCGCGGCGCCCGCGCCCGACGCGCCGGCCGAGAAGCCCTGACGACCTATACTCTCCCCCTTCGGGGGCGCTAGCTCAATTGGAAGAGCACCGCCTTTGCAAGGCGGGGGTTACCGGTTCGACCCCGGTGCGCTCCACTCACGGCCCTCGCGGCCTCTCACCCGGCCGCCACGGCGCGAAGCGCGGCCACGGCCGCCACGGCCGCGGTCTCGACCCGGAGGATGCCCTCCCCCAGGTCGACGGCTCGGGCACCCGCCGCGCGCATCGCGTCCAGTTCCCGCACGGAGAACCCGCCCTCGGGGCCGATGGCGATCGCCAGCCGGCCGCCGCGGATGCCGCCAAGCGGCACGCCGCCCGGCTCCGCGACGAGCACCGTGCGGCCGTCGGCCGCGGCCGCGCGGACGAAGGCCTCGGCATCGCATGCCTCGCCGAGCGCGGGAACCCACGCCCCGCGGCGCTGCTTGCACGCCTCGAGCAGGATGCGCGCCGCCCGCGGACGGTTCACCGCCCCCGCATCGACCACGCCATGGTCGGTGTCGAGCGGGACGACCGCGCCCACGCCGAGCTGGCCCAGCATGTCGAGCGCGGTCGACCACCGGTCGCCCTTCGGGGGCGCAAGACCGACCACCACGTCGGGCGCGGGACGCGCCACGCGCGCCGTCGACTCGACGCGCACCACGGGGCCGCCGTCGCGGTCCCGGTCGCCGGTGAGCACGGCATCGGCGCGCCCGCCGGCGCCGTCGAAGAGGGTCACGCGGTCGCCCGCACCGAGGCGGCGCACGCCGATGGCATGCTTCGCCTCGTCGCGGTCGAGGGACACGAGGTCGCCGACGGCGGGAAGCACGGGCACGTGGAACCATGGGCAGCTCATGGCGCAGCCTCCGGGGCGGGTGCGGCAAGGTAGACGTCGAATCGCACGGTGCGTCCCTCGGCCTGGATCGACGGCGCATCCGCGAGGACGGGCGCGTCGTCGGCGCGCTTCACCACCGTGCGCACGCGCGCCGCACGGCGCGCGGCCGCCAGCAGGTCCGCGGCGTCCGGGTCATCGCCGACCGCTGCGCGCAGCACCTGGACTTCCTTGCGCGGCAGCGCGCTCGCGCGGCGCTTGGGCGGGAACATCGGGTCGACGAGCACCGCATCGAACGACCCCGGCGCGAGCGCGGAACGCGCATCCCCTTCCTCGAAGTGCAGCCGCGCCAGCGCCGCGCGGTCGATGCGCGGGTCGCCGACCGCGCGCGCGAGCCCGTCTCGGCAGAGCCGAGCCACCGCGGGCGAGCGCTCGAACGCCGTGACCTCGAAGCCCGCGAGCGCGAGCCTCCACGCGTCGCCGAGGAGGCCCGCCGTCGCGTCGGCGACCGACCGCACCCGCCCGCCCATCGCGCGCACGAGCGGGGAGCGCGACAGGCCGCGCGCGTCGATCGCCGCGAGGTCGACGTGGATCCCGGTGCCGGGCCGGTCCTCGCGCGCGCGCAGCTCGAGCACGCCCGCGTGCACCTCGAGCACGAGTCCGTCGGCGTCGGCGGGCGGTCGCCACTGCATCGGGCGTGTTCTACCGCGGCGGGCGCCGCGCGGCACGAGGCGTAGACTGCCCCCGATGATCCCGCGCGCCCCCGTCTTCGGCAACATCCTGGAGATGATCGGCAACACGCCGATGCTCGAGCTCAAGCGCATGGACACGGGCCCATGCCGGCTGTTCGTGAAGATGGAGTCGATGAACCCGGGCAACTCGATCAAGGACCGCATCGCCGTCCGGATGATCGAGGCCGCCGAGCAGGACGGGCGCCTGAAGCCGGGCGGCCACGTGGTCGAGGCCACCGCCGGCAACACCGGCCTGGCACTGGCGCTGGTGGCCGCCCAGAAGGGCTACACGCTCACCGTGGTGGTGCCCGACAAGATGAGCGACGAGAAGATCAGCCACCTGCGGGCCATGGGCGCCGAGGTGGTGCTGACGCGCAGCGACGTCGCCAAGGGCCACCCCGAGTACTACCAGGACGTCGCCGAGCGGATCGCCAAGGGCCGCGCCAACACGCTGTTCATCAACCAGTTCG
>JBEITQ010000107.1:0-6725 GCA_040374835.1 Phycisphaeraceae bacterium
CACCCTCGGTGCCGGCCGCCGCCCCCGGCGCGCCGCGCGACGCGCAGGGCGCCGCCGGCATCGTGGCCATCTGGCAGCAGTCGACCGTGACCTGGGACCGGCTGCGGCCGGTGATCGGCGAGCTGGCCGGCAACGTCGCGCTGCGCGAGGTGCTCCTCGACGAGCTGCTCGCCGCGCGCGCAAGCCAGCGCGGCATCGCCCCCGACGAGGCGGCGCTCGAGCGCGAGGAGGCGACGCTCCTGGAGTTCCTCGATCCCGATCCGGCACGTGCGCGCACCCTGCTCGGCGAGATCCGCGCGCGGCAGGGGCTTGGCCCCGTTCGCTGGCGCTCGCTCCTCTGGCGCAACGCGGTGCTGCGCGCGCTGGTGGCCGCGGACGTGCGCGTCGAGGAGCCGCAGGTGGTGGCGGCGCACGATGCCGCCCATGGCGCGAAGCGGCGCGCGCGCGTGATCGCCGTGCCCGACCTGCGCGGCGCGCAGCGCGTGCAGGAACGCCTGGCCGCGGGGGAGCCGTTCGAGGCCGTGGCGGCCGACGCGAGCACCGACCCGAGCGCCGCGCGCGGCGGGCTGGTCACGCCGATGAGCCGGCTCGATCCCGGGGTGCCGGCCGCGGTGCGCGAGGCGCTCTGGGCGCTCGCGAAGCCGGGCGAGCTCTCGCCGCCGGTCCTGATCCCGACGGGCTACCTGCTCGTGCGGTTCGAGGGCGAGGACCCGGGCGACGGCGTCGCGCTCGAGGCCGTGCGCGCACGCGCCGAGCGGTCCGTGCGGCTTGCGCAGGAGCGGGCGCGCATGGACACGCTGGCCGCCGACCTGCTGCGCGGGGTGCGGCCGACGATCTTCGACGAGTCGCTCGCCGACAGCTGGAACCGCGTCACGACGGAAGCCACGAGATCCGCGCCACCGCCGCCGGGATGAGGAGGGCGATCGGGATCGCCACCGACACCGCCGGCGGAAGCCCGCTGACCGGCGCCGACATCACCACGGCCGAGACGATGATCGCGGGCACGCAGGTCGCCGCGCACAGCACGCTCGTCTGCAGCATGCCCGCGGGCCCGCGGCGCAGGAAGAACGGCACCGCGATCGCGAGCACCAGCATGTTCACCAGGACGATGCCCACGCGGCCGAGCTGCATGCGCGTGGCCTGCTGCGGGTCGATCGCGCCCGCCTCGGCGATCGCGCGCAGCTCGCGGCTCGAGAGGGTCTGCGCGAACATGCCGTGCCGCCGCGCGATCACCGACTTGGGCGCAAGGTCCGTGGGCCACTCCGCCACCGGCACCGGCGCGCCGGAGCGCACCGCGCCGCCCGCGGCGTCGCGCTCGCGCACCACCGCCGTGCCGCCCTCGAGCACCCATGCGCCCTTGCCCGGGTCCCAGGAGGCGGCGGGCGCCGACACGCGCCGGACCAGCGTGCCCGACTCGTCGCGCTCCAGCCCGAGGAAGCCGGCGATCCGCCCGGTGAGCGGGTCGAACGTCGACGCGTAGAGCAGGTGGCCCGAGGAGTCGCGCGTGAGCGGCACCTCGAAGTTCGACGCCCCCGCGCGGCCGATCTCGCGCTGCGCCACGAGCAGCTGCTCGGCGAAGCGCGGCAGCACCAGCTCCTGGTTCGCCAGCTGCAGCAGGTTGATGCCGAGCGCGCACGCGAGCACCGCCCATACGCAGCGGCGAAGCGGGACGCCCGCGGCCATGATGGCGACCAGCTCGCGCGCGCGGTGCATCTGCGCGAAGGTGAATCCCATCGCGCCGATCGCGAGCAGCCCGGACATGAACTGGAAGAACTGGAAGACGCGCGGGCCGTGGAACTGGAAGAGCACCGTCGCCAGCGCCGACCAGCGCCCGCCCGACAGGCCGCGCGACACCATCGCGTCGGCGGCCCCGAGGTAGACCTCCATCTGCAGCACCACGTCGATCGCCGTCGCGAACGTGAAGAGCAGCACGAACAGCATCGCGTAGTTGCCCAGGAAGCGGAAGACGATGGCGCGGTCGAGGATGCGCATGGCTGCGTGCGGCTAGTTGCGCGCCACCCTCCGCCATGCGAGCCACAGGGCCGCCGCGAGCACCGCGTTGCCGCCCCAGAGCACCAGGAACCCGGCCACCGGGGAGTTTCCGGCGATCATCTGGCGGCCGCTCGCGATCATCATGATGTTCACGATCGCCGGCACGAAGGCCAGGATGTAGACGGTGAGCGGCAGCGCGCGGCGCATCGCGATCGCGAGCGTCGCGCCCAGGAGGAGCACCAGCACGATGCTCACCGCCTGCGCGAGGCGGTTGGACACGTAGCTCTCCGCGTCGCGCGAGATGCGGTCGCGCTGCCACTGCAGGAACCCGGCCGCGGAATCGACCGCGCCGCGCGCCGCGGCGTAGGGCCCCGCCCCGTCGCGCTCCGGCCACCGTGCCGCGGCGTCGAGCACCGCGCGGGTCGGCTCGGCCGTCCAGTCGCGCGGGGCGCAGCCCGTCGGCAGGAGGTCGTCGATCTGCGGCGTCCACCGGCCGGGCAGCCCCGACGCGACGTCCGTGGCGCTCACGGTCGCCGGGACGCTGAGCGCCAGCCGGGGCTCGTAGCCCGCCTCGCTCACCGCCCGGAAGGAACCGCCGGTCGCGGTGGCCGAGCGGATGTCGCGGCCGCCCGCGGACTCGACGAGCGAGAAGGTGCCGCCCGCCGCGGCCGGCACGAGGCGCCCGCCGGCGCACGTCGCGCCCTCGATGCGCACCGACCGGTCGGAACCCGGCACCGCCAGCTCGATCCGGCCGCCCGAGGCGACCGGCTCCAGGCAGGACCAGAGCTCGAGTTCCCCCAGGCGCAGCGCGAGCGGCTCGCGCGCGCGGCGCACCGCGTCCGCGCTGTCCGGGTCGACGCGCAGCCGCAGGATCTCGTCGATGGAGAGGAACTTCGGCCCGCGGTCGAACGTGCCGTAGACCGCGGCGGCCTCGGGCTCGGCGCGCGGCACCGTGACCAGGGCGCCCTCGGCCGGGCGGAAGACGGTCGCGTCGAGGAGCACCACCTTCACCACGGTGCCGCGCGACGTCGCGTGCACGTCGACCGTCGCGGCCTCGGCCGTGAACTCGGTCTCGACGGCGCTGCCGCCCTTCGGCGACAGCTCGACCGCCGCCACGCCCTCGAGGTGCAGCCGGCGCCGGACGCCCTCGGGCGCCTCGGCCTCCCGGACCGAGTCCGCGTAGATCATCAGCCGGTCCGCCTTGAGCGCCTGGCCGCGCTCGATCGACGCCACCAGCATCTGCGTCGCGTCGGCGGTGGCGAGCTCCTGCATCCGCAGCCAGAAGTGCGGGATGAGGTACATGACCAGCGCCAGCATCACCGCGAAGAGCGGCAGCCCGAGCAGGAACACCGGCGCCAGCACCATGCGCGTCGACATGCCGACGGCGCTCATCGCCGTCACCTCGTTGTCGGTGGCGAACCGGTGCATCGCGAGCGTCGCCGCGAAGCCCGCGGCGAACGGCATCGCGTACTGCAGCATGGGCACCATGGCGAGCGACACGTACTTGAGCACCGTGTCGGCGCCGATCGAGTTGTCGGCGAGCGGCTTGGCGGCCGCGCCGAAGGCGATCACCGTGACGATGATCGACGTCGTCACCACGAACGTCCGGAAGACCTCCCACGCGACGTGGCGCCAGAGGATCCAGGGGATGCCGCCCATGGGTCGAGGCCGCGCTCAGCGCAGCCCGTACTCCTTCAGCTTGCGGTAGAGCGTGCGCTCGCCGATCCCGAGGAGCTGCGCCGCCTGCTCGCGGTTGCCGGCGGTCATGGCGAGGGTCTGCCGGATGGCCTCGCGCTCGAGCTTGTCGAGGCCCACGCCCGCGAGCGACCCCACCCCGCCCTGCGCGTCGGCTCGGTCGTCGGAGGAACGCACCTCGGCCGGGACGTCGCGCAGCGAGAGCTCGGTGCCCGTGCACGTGACCACCATGCGGTGCACGGCGTTGAAGAGCTCGCGCACGTTGCCCGGCCAGTCGTAGCCCACCAGCCGGAGCATGACCGGCTGCGGCACCTCGGGGCGCGCACGGCCGAGGTCGGCGGCGAAGCGCCCGACGGCGTGGCTCACGAGGAGCGGGATGTCCTCGCGCCGCTCGCGCAGCGGGGGAACCACGATCTCGGCGCCGCGGATGCGGTAGTAGAGGTCCTCGCGGAACCGGCCCTCGCGCACCATCTGCCCGAGGTCGCGGTTGGTGGCGCTCACGAACCGGACGTCGGCCTTGCGCTGCTCGTTGGATCCCAGGCGCACCACGTCGCCCGTCTCCAGCACGCGCAGGAGCTTCGGCTGCATCGAGAGCGGCATGTCGCCGATCTCGTCCAGGAACAGCGTGCCCTTGTCCGCGTACTCGAAGACGCCCTCGCGGTCGCGGTCGGCGCCGGTGAAGGCGCCGCGCACGTGCCCGAAGAGCTGGTCCTCGAGCAGGCTCTCCGCCTGGCCGGCGGCGTTGAACGTGACGTAGCGGCGGTCGGCCCGCTTGCTTGCCTTGTGGATGGCGGCCGCCACGAGCTCCTTGCCCGTGCCGCTCTCGCCGCGCACCAGCACGGGGATGCCGCTCGGGGCCACCTGGCGGACGAGGGCCACGACCTGGCGCATCGCCGGGCTGTCGCCGATGATCCCCTCGAACCCGTACGCCGCGTCGAGGGCCCCCGACAGGCGCTGGTTCCGGTGCCGCAGCAGCACCGTCTCGGCGGCCCGCTGCACCAGGTTGCGGAAGATCACCAGGTCGATCGGCTTCTCGATGAAGTCGTACGCCCCGCCCTGCAGGGCCCGCTTGGCCGTGGGGATGTCGCCGTGGGCCGTGACCATGATGGTCTCGGCGTCCGGCTGCAGCTTCCTGGCCAGTTCCAGCACCTCGAGCCCGGCGGTCGGGTGCTCCATGATCAGGTCGGTCACGATGACGTCGAACACCCCGTGGCGCAGCTCGTCCTCGGCCTCGGCCCGGCTGTGGCGGATGGTGCAGACGTGGCCCGGTCGGCGCAGGGCGTCGGCCAGCGTCTCGGCATGCTCGCGGTCGTCGTCGACCACCAGGACCTGCGCGTGGATGTCCGGGGTCGCGGCCATGCGTCGGGGACGAATTGTAGAGACGCCCGACCGGGGCCGGGACGCAGCGTCCCGAAAGAACGGGGCTGGGACGAAAACGGTGCGGATTTTCCACGCCCCGTGCCGATATCGTGGGCGTGAGCGACATCGACCTCTCCCTCGCGTCGGCTGGCGGATCCCGGAGCTCGGCGCGCGCATCGGCGAAGGACGCCCAGGACGGCGACGTGAGCACCCTCTTCGAGACCACCGGACCGAAGCTCACCGAGATGGACGTGCCCGACTTCGAGGGCCGCCGCGTGTGGCTCGTGGGGATCGGCGGCTGCGGGATGAGCGGGCTCGCGCAGATGCTGCGCGCGCGCGGCGCGTCGGTGTCGGGAAGCGACATGACCGCGGGCGACGCGACCGACGCGCTCGAGTCGATGGGGATCCGCGTCGCGATCGGCCACGACGGCGCGCAGGTGCCGGCGCCCTGCGACCTGGTGATCGCGAGCGCGGCCATCCGCCCCGACCACCCGGAGCTCCTCGAGGCGCAGTCGCGCGGCGTCGAGGTGATCAGCTACGCCGAGGCGCTCGGCCTGGTGCAGAAGGGCCGCACCGGCGTGAGCATCGCCGGCACGCACGGCAAGAGCTCGACCACGGCGATGCTGGCGCACGTGCTGATCTCGTGCGGGCTCGACCCCGGCTTCATCGTCGGCGCGACGTGCGCGCAGATCGGCGGCGGCAGCCGCACCGGCTCCGACCGCATCCCGCTCGGACCGCAGCGCGGCAAGCCCGGCATCCTGGTCGCGGAGGCATGCGAGTTCAACCGCAGCTTCCACCACCACCGGCCGACCATCGGCCTCGTGAACAACGTCGAGGAGGACCACCTCGAGATCTACGGCACGCTGGAGCGGATCGTGAAGGCGTTCCACGAGTTCGCCGCGCTGCTTCCCCCCGCCGACCGCGGCGGGCGCCTGCTGATCGCCGCCGACGGCGCGCACCGCCGCGACGTGGCGAGCGGCCTCGAGTGCGCGGTCTCCACCTTCGGCTGGGCGCCGAGCGCCGACTACCAGGTGCAGTACGACATGCGCTCGGGCCAGGTGACGGTGCTGGTGGCCGGCCAGGCGATGTGCGGCTGGACGAGCCTCATCCCCGGCGACCACATGGCCCTCAACGGCGCGGCCGCGGCGATCATCGCCCACTGGCTCGGCGCGGAGTGGCGCGACATCGGCGAGGCGCTCGGCACGTTCGCCGGCGTCGACCGCCGGATGCAGAACCTCGGCACCCGCACCATGCGCCACGGCGGCGCGGTCACGGTGTTCGACGACTACGGCCACCACCCCACCGAGTGCGAGACCACGCTCAAGGCGCTGCGCACGCGCTACGAGCCCAAGCGGCTGATCTGCGTCTTCCAGCCGCACCAGCACAGCCGCACCCGGTTCCTGCTCGAGCAGTTCGCCAAGAGCTTCTCGAGCGCCGACGTGGTGATCGTGCCCGACATCTACTTCGTCCGAGACAGCGAGGAGGAGCGGCAGAAGGTCAGTTCCTCCGACCTCGTCGACCGGTTGCGCGCGCGCGGCGTGACGGCCATGCACGTCTACCCCTTCGAGGCGATCGTCGAGCAGCTCGAGGTGATGGCCGCGGACGGCGACCTGGTGGTCGTCATGGGCGCGGGCCCGGTGTGGAAGATCGCGCACGCCTTCCTGGGCCGCGGCGGCGCG
>JBEITQ010000234.1:0-2582 GCA_040374835.1 Phycisphaeraceae bacterium
CGCCGCCCGCACGCATCTGCGCCTCGACCATCGCCGCCGCCTTCGCGCGCAGCTCGTCGGCGGGTGCACCGGCGGCGGCCGCATCGACGCACGCGGCATGCGCGGCCACCACCTGCGCGAGCGCGTCGCCGGCGACGCCTCCCGCGCGGAAGATCGCCTCGTTCTGGGCCTTCAGGATCGCGGCACCGTCGACGCCCGGGCCCGCGAGCAGCACGATGAACGCCGGGCGCGCCGACGCCCCGCCCCGCGCCTCGAGCACCTCCGCCGCGATCGGGCCGACGATCCCGCCCTCGCTGTGGCCGACGAACCCGACGCGCGCGGGATCCACCTCGGGAACGGCGGCGAGCAGGTCGAACGCCGCCGCCGCATCGGTGGCGAAGTCCGCGCTCGTCGCCGCGGCGAAGTCACCCGTGCTCCTGCCCACTCCGCGGTCGTCGCAGCGCAGCGACGCGATGCCGCGCCGCGCCAGCGCATCGGCGATCACCAGGAACGGCCGATGGCCCATGATCGCCTCGTCGCGGTCCTGCGGGCCGCTTCCCGTGATGAAGACGACGCCCGGCACGCGCGACGACGCCGACGCGCCCGGCGGCACCACCAGCGTTCCCGCCAGGACGTGCCCGGCCGGGTGGCGGACCTCGACGTCGCGCACCGCATACGGCAGCGGCGGCTTCGGGTCCTGCGGCTTCGCGGGGTCGCCGGGGCGGAACGCGACCGGCGCGCTGAACGCGGCCTGGCGGAACGTCCCGGCCAGCCCGCCGTCCGCTTCCTTCAGGTCCATGAACGCCGGCACCGGCACCGGGATGCGCATCGTGAGCGCACCGCCGGGGCCCCCGGTCACCTCGAGCGCCATGCGTTCGATGCCCTGCGCGGGAATGTCGATGGTCGCGTCCCCGTCCTCGGTCAGCCGCAGCACCAGCCGCAGCGACCCGCCCGGAACCGCCAGGTCGGCGAGGTAGGTGCGCACGCCCTCGGCCGGCACTGCGGCCAGGCACAGCGCGGCGACGCACGCTCCCGCAAGGCATGCGACGGCACGCCGCACGATCACGGCCGGCAGTCGGGTGGGTCCCATGGCGTGCTCCTGCGGCCGCGGCCGCGCGTTCGTCCGGCGCTCAGTCGGGCGCGTACTCGGTGACCTGCCCGACGCGGTTGCCCGCGCCGACGATCACCACGCGCGGGCGGTGCGACGCGAACTCCGCGTCGCTCACCATGCAGAAGCTCATCACGATCAGCTTGTGGCCGATCCCCGAGAGCCGCGCGCACGCGCCGTTGACCCCGATCACGCCCGAGCCGCGCTCGCCGGCGATCACGTAGGTCTCGAAGCGCGCGGCGCTGTCGCAGTCGGCCACGAGCACCTTCTCGTTGGGGCGCATGCCGCTCGCATCGAGCAGGTCGCGGTCGATGGTGATCGAGCCGACGTAGTCGGCGTCGCAGTAGGTCACCGTCGCATGGTGGAGCTTGGCGTGCAGCGCGTGGCGCAGCATTGGGGCGTCCTCAGCCCGCGGCGCGGGCGGGGGCGGGCACCTCGACGGGCTTGCCGTCGGCCCACAGCGACTCGAGGTCGTAGTACTCGCGCTGCTCGGGCTCGAAGAGGTGCACGACCACGTCGACGAAGTCGACGACGATCCAGGTGGTGCCGGTGTCGCGGTCGGAGCGGAAGGGCGGCTGCGCGCGCGCCTTGCCGAGGTCCTCGAGCGCCTGCGCGACGCTGCGCATCTGCCGCTCGGAGGTGCCGCTGGCGATCACGATGTAGTCGCACACCTGGCTGACGCCCCCGACGTCGCGGACGACGACGTCGGTGCACTTGTCGAGCAGGCACGCCTGCGCGAGGTCGACCGCGAAGGCACGCGAGGCCGCCGGGTCGCCCTTGGACCGGGTACGGATCATCGGGATCGGCGCGGCGCCGGTCAGCCGGCGCGGCGCGGGCCCCGGCTGGCGGGAGCGCGCTGCGGGGCCCGGGTCACGCCGCGGGCGGCGTTGCGCGCGGCGATGGCGCGCAGGCCCTCGCGGCGCACCGTGGCGCGGCGCTTGATCTCGGAGGGCTTCTCGTAGTGCTGGCGGCGCTTCACTTCCTTCGTCAGCCCGTCCTTCTCGCAGAGCTTCTTGAAGCGGCGGACCATCTGTTCGACGGTTTCGCCTCCGCGCGCCTTGACCTTGATCGCCATTCGAGAGTGCCTTTCGTCCATTCATCCCCCGCGGGCGCCATGGCCCGCGCGATGGGGAGCCACGCATTAGACCCGACCCCGGGATGGAAGACAAACCACCGGGCCGCCGGCGCCTAGGATGTCCGATAAGAGACGATGCTCCTCGTCGATGCCTACAACGTCTTGCACGTCACAGGCGTGCTGCCGCCGGAGCTGTCGGGGCTGGAAGCCCCCGACCTCGCCGACCTCGTGGCCGCCAGCCGCTGGGGCCGGCACCAGGCGGTGCTCGTCTGCGACGGCACGAAGCCGAAGGACGTGCGCACGGCCGAGCGCGGCCACGTGCGCGTGAGCTACGCCGGCGGCGGCGCATCCGCGGACGCGGCCATCGAGCGGATGCTCGAGGAGAGCTCCCACCCGCGGCGCATCACCGTCGTCACGAAC
>JBEITQ010000103.1:0-6845 GCA_040374835.1 Phycisphaeraceae bacterium
ATCTTCGCCATGGCGTCGCTCGCGCCGTTCCTGGCCACCTCCCTCGACAACTACTACGTCGACGCGAACTCGGCGTGGTTCGCGCGCGCCTTCCACGGCGCCGTGCTCGGGATCGCGTCGGCGGTCGAGTGGGCGCTGCGCGGGTTCGCCAGCCGCAGCCCGAGCGACGCGCTCGCCCAGGGCCGCGTGATCGCCGCGGACTCGCTGGCGCAGGCGATCGCGGGCATCGGGTTCGCGTGGAGCGTGCTGGCGCTCGCCATCGGCTGGGTCGCCATGCGCCGCAAGGAGGTGGCCGTCTACAGCGGCCAGGCGTGACGTGCGCGACCGCCCCGTCCAGCTCCTGTCGGCCGCCGTCGCCGTCGCCTGCGTCGCGGGCGCGGGGTCGCTCCTGCCGAGGATCCTCGAGGCGAGCGACCGCGCGCAGCTGCGCTACACCGACGTCTCCGTCGAGGGCGCGCCGCCGATCGTCGCGGTCGGCGCGGCCGTCGGCGCGCTGCGCGGGCTGGTCGTCGACTACCTGTGGATCCGCCTGCAGCAGATGCGCGAGCTCGGGCAGTACTACGACGCGCGCCGCCTGGCCGACCTGATCACCAAGCTGCAGCCGCGCTTCGGCGAGGTGTGGGCCTTCCACGGGCACAACCTGGCCTACAACCTCTCGGTCGCCACGAAGACCCCGGAGGAGCGCTGGCGCCTGGTCAACGCGGGCATCGACCTGGTCCGCCGCCAGGGCATCCGCTACAACCCGAACGACCTGATCCTCTACAAGGAGCTCGGGTGGTGGTTCGCCCACAAGGTGGACGGCCTGAGCGACGACGCGCACTTCCACTACCAGCGCGAGCTGGCGCGCGAGTGGCACCTGGTGCTCGGGGAGCCCCCCGAGAGCCAGGAGGGGCGCGTCAAGTGGCTCGAGCAGATCGCCGCCAGCCCGGACACCTGGGAGGAGCTGGTCGCCAAGGTGCCGGCGGTCGAGGAGCTGATGTCCGCCCTTCGCGAGCGGATGCGCGCGGTCGACCCGAAGTTCGAGCCGAAGCTCGACCGCGACTTCCTGATGGCGCTCGGCCGGTGGAACTCGGTGAAGAGCGGCCCGGGATACGCGCGCATGTTCGGCCTGCACGACCAGTTCCGCCGCCGCGACCCGATGTACGCGGCGATCGACGACGTCCTGTCCGAGCCCGGGCGCCGCGACGCGGTGGTGGCGCTCGCGGCATGGCTGCGCAAGCGGGTGCTGGTCGACTTCTACAACATGGACCCGCGGACGATGGCCCGCTTCACCCAGGAGTTCGGGCCCTTCGACTGGCGCCACCCGCAGTCGCACGCGTTCTACTGGTCGAAGCTCGGCAGCGAGGTCGGCTCGGAGCGGTACGACAACGACGAGGACGTCTACCGCATCCTCAACGACGACCGCACCACCATCCAGGCGATGCAGGCGCTGGCGCACTCGGGGCTCATGCGCGTCGACCCGCTCTCGCAGGACAACCCGGCGCGCCTCTACGACACGCGCTGGATCCGCGCGATCGACCGCTACTTCCGCGAGCTGTACCGCAAGCACTACGGCACCCGCGGCGGCGGCCCCGACACCTTCGTCGACTTCTACGAGAACTTCATGGCGCAGGCGGTGCGCGAGCTCTACCACGCCGGCGAGACCGAGGAGGCGCAGCGCATCCTCGACGAGCTCGACGAGCTGTGCGGCCGCGGCGCGCTCATCCCCAACAACAAGTACGTCGCGCCGCTGGACGTCTTCGTCCGCAACGCCACCTTCGGCGAGTACGAGATGGTGCCGGACGTCGCGCGCACCGACGTGGCCGCGGTGCTGCGGCGCGGGTTCCTGGAGGGCTACCTGCTGGGCCGGCAGAAGGTGCTCGACCAGGCGCTCTCGTTCGCGCGCGACCTCACCGAGTTCTTCCGCACCAACCGGTACACCGACTTCCGCACCCGCATGGGCGATGCGCGCCTCGCCGACATGATCGGCAGCCTCGAGCGCAGCGTCGAGGACGTGCTGGTGGCCATCATGCGCGACCCGACGCTTCCCCTCGTCGACCGCCTGACGATCTACAACCGGCTGCCGGAGGACCAGCGCGCCATGGTCCACGACGCGGCCCGGCCGCAGCTCGAGGCGGACTTCGCCGCGAGCCCGTTCGCCGCGGGCGGCGCCAAGTTCGACGCGATGTACCCCGAGCCCCCGAACATGGACGCCTACCGGGCGCGCCAGGCCGAGGTGGAGCGGGAGCGCGCCGAGCGCCTGAACCAGCTCCGGGAAGGCGCTGCCGACCGCAAGCGTTGAGGCAGCGGGCGGACGTTCACTTCTCGTAGCCGGGGATGTCGATCGTCATGCCGCTGCGGGCGTCGAAGACCTTGCCGCGGCCTTCGGAGCGAAACCGGCGGGAATCCCCGGCGGACCTGTTCGCGTCGAGGCGCGCCGTCAGCGCCGGCAGCCGGAGCAGGCCGGGCGCTCCCACCTTGCGCGCGTGCGTCTCCAGGCTCTCGGCGTAACCCGGGGGTGCGTCCTCGCCTCCGGGGGCGAAGAAACGCGCCAGGTTCACGACCAGCCGGGCGATGTCGGTCTCGGGCGTCATCGCGCCGTCTCCCTGCGCGTCGGACGCGGCGAGCGACCGGTTGGCATGTTGGGTGGCCCCCGCGCGGTCGCCGCTCGCGAGCGCCGCCACCGCGGCCAGCAGTTCGACGTCCGCCCGCCGGGCGCCGGTCCGCCGCTGCTCCTCGGCCAAGGCGCGCGAAGCATCGGCCTCCGCCCCCAGCTGCCCGCGGTCGTACGACGGGGAGATGCCGTCCCGCAGCACCGACATCATCCACTCCCACGAACGTGGCTCGATCCCCGGCCCGGCGGCGAGCGCGGGTCGGTCGCCGGCGGACGGGCCGGCGTGCGCGCCGTGCTGCGGCGCCGGCCGGAGCAGCCATGCCGCCGAACCGACGGCGATCAGCGCGGCGGCGAACAGCGCGGGGGCACGGCGTCGGTGCATCCACCCGCGCAGGCTCGCTCCGCCGGTGCCGGACCGCAGCCACGCCTCGAGTTCGCGGTACCGAAGCAGGTCGAGCGATGCCGGTTCGGGCGCTCCCGCCGCCGATGTCGGTCCGCCGAGGCCGAAGTCGACGAGCACCGCCCGTTCGTCGGGCGTGATGATCACGTTCGCCGGCGACAGGTCGCCGTGCGCCACGCCGTCCCGGTGGCAGGCCTCCACCGCCTCCCGGATCGAGCCCAGGATCCGGTCGAGCTGCCGAGCGGACGGCCGTGGGCAGGCCGCGCGCCACACGTGAAGCGGCATGCCGTCGATCAGTTCGTGCACCAGGAAGATCGCCGAGTCGGCCTCGCACAGGATGCGGGCATGCTCAGGCGAAAGCACTCCTGCATCGAGCACCCTCGCCACCGACTCGGACTTCACCCGGCGCGCGAGCGCCGCCTCGGCAAGCAGCCCGTCCAGGTCGCGGCCGATCGAGGGGATCGCCTTGAGCGCCACGCGCGCATCGGCACCGCGCGCGCCCATGGAGCGGTCGACGGCTTCGTAGGTCCGGCCGCCGGCCCCGGACCCGAGCCGCTCGACGATCTGGTACCGGCCATGCCCGTCGGCCGCCGAGGCGCCGACGCATGCGCCGATCGACTCCCCCGCGGACTCCGGCTCGTCGAGCGTGACGGCGGCCAGACAGGCATCGATGACGTCGGTCCAGCGGGCGTGCCGGGCTTTCCAGCGCCGGGCGAGCTCCGCGGCGTGCCGCCCCGCAAGCGCGAATGCGCGCTCCACGACCCGCTCGGCCATGTCCCGCTGCAGGACCGGATCGATGCGGTCGCGGTATCTTTCGATCGTCGGGACTTCTCCCCGGTCTCGAATGAGTTCCTCGATGTCGAGTTCCAGCCCATCCGTCCCGCGCAGCGAAGGCGGCACGTGCGTGGAGGCGTCCGTCGGGACGCGTTGCGAGCGGGATCTCGCCACGGCACCAAGTCTATTGGCTGCATCCGGGGCGCGCGCCCGATCCCTGGCGGGACCTGCCCCCGTCCCGGGCGACGTCGAGCAGCAGCTCTTCCGGCTGCTCGTGTCGGCGGCGCCGGTCGTGAAGGCGCGCATCCGTCGCCGCCGCCTCGGCCAGCCGACCGACGACCGCGCGTGGTGCACGAGCGAGGCGTTTTCCTCGGTGCTGCGCCGGGTGCTGCTGGCAGGTCGCGCGGGGACCCTGCGCGCGCTCGGGGATTTCCAGGCCAACTCGCCGGCGCCGGCCGCGGGAGGCCGCCTGTGGGCGTTCGTCGGGTCGGTGATCGGGTCCGTCGTCGGCGACCTCGCCCGTCGGGCAAGGCGGGACGGTCGGCTGCGGAGGATCGCGGTCGAGGCGGTGCGCTCGCGCCCGGACGGCGGCGGCTGCGCGGCCGGCGGATCCGCCGAGCGCAACCTGCTCGACGCCTTGGCGACCCTCGAGCCGCTCGATCACTCGATCATGCTGCTGCGGCTGCGCGGGGTTTCATGGACGGGGGTGGCCCGGGCCCATGGGATGGAACCGGCAGCGTGCCGGAAGCGCTGGAGCAGGGCGGTGGGGCGGCTTCGCGAACGGGTCGTCGGCGCCTGACGGGCTTCCGCAGGAAGTTGGAGATTCTGGGGACTTTTGCGTCACATGGACGGCGCCGGGCGCGGCTATCCGGGGGGGGAGGGTAAGGTGCCGCTGGTCTTCCAAATGCAATCTCCCGCGCTCTCCCGTCGGTTCCGTCCCCGCGTCTCGCTCCGCTGGCTGCTCGCCGTGGCCGCGGCCTGGTGCCTGATCGCCCTCCCGCCAGCCCGCGCCGCGCAGGCCGATCCCCCGCCACGCGTGGTGGCGGTGATCGAGGTCGATCACCTCCAGACCACGCTGACCTATCGCTTCGAGCTGCGGACGACCGCCGTGCCCGGGGAATCCGGCGGCACCTACGTGCTGGCCGGCCGCACGCTCGCGCCTGCATCCTTGACGGCCGACGTTCGGTTCCTGTCGGCGGAGCTCCTGCCGCAAGCCACCACGGTCGAGCGCGGGACGGGCGGCTTCGCCGTGCTCCGAAAGGGCTTCGAGGTCTGCTCGGTCGACGTGGAGTCCGCATCGGGGCCTGACACCACCCTCGTCGTCCACCGTGACGGCGCGCCGAGGCTCCGGGTTCGCTGCCGCCCGCTCGAGTGGGCAATGTGCGGTCCTGTGGCCCCGGGACTTCCGCAGGTGCTTTCGCTGCTCTCGGCCAGCCAGAATGTCGGTTCGGACATCGTCTCGCCGTGCGATCCGAACTTCGCGCAGTGCGTGCACGAGGCCGCCCTCCAATGCTTCCCGCTCCGCCCGTCGGTGACGTATTCGTGCGACGTGGCCACCGGCTTCGTCCGCTGCTCCTGGGACTGCACGCCCGCGCCGCCGCCCGCCCCCTGACGCGGAAAGTTGCCGCAGCCGCGGCGGGCCGCCGCACCGATAGCCTGCGCCCCATGCGCCAGCGCCCGCCCGCCATCGTCGCCATCGGGAAGAACTACGCCGACCACGCCGCCGAGATGGGCGGCGCGGCGCCGGCGAACCTCGTGGTGTTCCACAAGAATCCCTCGGCCGCGTGCGCGGACGGCGACGCGATCGTGATCCCGCCGATCTGCGACGCGCACGGCCCGCAGGTGGACTTCGAGGGCGAGCTTGCGGTGATCATCGGGCGCGACTGCAAGGACGTCGCCGAGCGCGACGCGCTCTCGTTCGTCCGCGGCTACGCCGCCGCCAACGACGTCAGCGCCCGCTGGTGGCAGCGCGAGGGATCCGGCGGCCAGTTCAGCCGCGGCAAGAGCTTCGACACCTTCTGCCCGATCGGGCCGGAGGCGCCGGCTGCCTCGGTGCCCGATCCGCAGGCGCTCCGGCTCGTCACGCGCGTCAACGGCACCGTGATGCAGGACGGCCACACCTCGGCCATGATCCACCCGGTCGCGCGGATCATCGCCGACCTCTCGCGCGGCATGACGCTCGCCGCCGGCACCGTGATCCTCACCGGGACGCCCGCAGGCGTCGGCTTCGGCCGCAAGCCTCCGGTGTTCCTGGCCGCGGGCGACGTGGTCGAGGTCGAGATCCCGGGCGTCGGCCGCGTGCGCAACCCGGTGCGCCATGGCTGACGCGCCGACGGTGCCGGGCGTCGTCGCGCGCGGCATGGTGATGGCCGTCCGTCGCTACCAGCGCCACCTCGCGTGGGCGACGCGCGGATGGTGCCGGTTCGAGCCATCCTGCTCGGCCTACGCGATCGAGGCGATCGAGCGCCACGGCGCGGTGCGCGGCGGATGGATGGCGGCGGTGCGCATCGTGCGGTGCAACCCGTGGGGCGCGTGCGGGCACGATCCCGTGCCGTGAACGCGGGTGCGCGTCACCCCGGTGCGTGCGCACGCGCCGTGGCGGCGAGCGCCTCGGCATAGCGGGGCAGGTCCCACGCTTGGTGCGGGCGCGCCACGACCACCAGGTCGAGCCCCGGCGGCAGCGCGGCGGCCGACGTGCGGAACGCCTCGCGCAGCAGCCGCTTGACGCGGTTGCGCACCACGGCGGGTCCGACCTTGCGCGACACGCTCAGCCCAAGCCGCGTGACGGCGAGCCCGTTCGGGCAGGCGTAGACCACGATCGCGCCGAAATCCCGTCGCCGGCGGGCGGCGTAGGCCCGGTCGAAGTCCTCCCCGCGCTTCACGCGCAGGGCGGCCGGGAAGCGGGCGGAAGCCTCGGACGCCACGTTCCGGAGGCTACCGGGACGCATGGAACCCACGGAACGGCAGGGGTTTGGGGAAATCCCCGGCACGGCTACACTGTGTGGCTCGCCGTGCGGACCCCCGCGACGGCTCCACCTGCAGGAGCTCCTCCCGTGATCGATGCCCTCAAGAGCGATG
>JBEITQ010000233.1:0-2590 GCA_040374835.1 Phycisphaeraceae bacterium
GCCTCGTCGAGCACGACGCGGCGCCACTCCACCTGGTTCAGGAGCTCCTTGTCGCGCGTGACCAGCGCGTAGGTGGTGATCACGACGTCCGAGCGCTGCGCCAGGTGCAGGAAGCGCTCGCCCTGCGGCCGCTCCAGGCCGTGGTGGACGTGCACGGAGAGCTCGGGCGCGAAGCGCGTGAGCTCGCGGTGCCAGTTGCCGAGCACGCTCATCGGGGCCACCAGGAGCGTCGGGCCGACGCGGTCGCCCTCGGTGGCCTGCTGGCGCTCCGACTGCAGCAGCGCGATCAGCTGGATGGTCTTGCCGAGGCCCATGTCGTCGGCGAGGCACGCGCCCATGCCGTAGCGCTCCAGGAACGAGAGCCAGCTGACGCCGGCGCGCTGGTAGGGCCGCAGCGTCCCCTGGAAGCGCTCGGGCTGCTCGAGCATCTCCATCTTCTCGACCGAGTCCGCGGGGCCGAAGACCTCGGCGGCCCAGCCCTTCGCGTCCAGGCCAAGCACCGGCAGCGCGCCGTCGGCCGCATCGACGTGCGCCAGCCGCAGCGCCTCGACGAGCGTGGTCTGGCCGCCGGCGTTCGCCTTCAGGAACTTGACCCCGCGCTCGAGGTCCTCGGGGCGGATCTCGACCCACTTGCCGTTGATGCGCACCAGCGGCACGCCGCGCTTGGCGAGCGCCTGGAACGCCTCCAGCGTGAGCGGCGTGTCGCCGAGGGCGATCTGCCAGCTGTAGTTGACGAGGCTGTGCAGGCCGACGCCCCCGCCCGGGCGGCCGTCGGTGCCGGGCTCGGCGTCGCCGCTGTCGATCAGGAGCCGTGCGCCGACGCGGCTGGCGGTCTGCCCCCACCAGTCGGGGACGAGCACCTCGAAGCCGGCCTCCTGCAGCACGGGCCGGACGTTGCGCAGGAACTCGTAGGCCTCGGCGGTGCGAAGGTCCATCCCGGTGGGCGCGCCCTCGTCGAGCGCATCCTCGATGCGCGGGTACAGGCGGCTCGCGCGGCCGAGTTCCTGGAGCAGGAGGTCGCAGAGCTCCTGGGTGTCCTGCGCGGATCGGCCACGGCCGCTGCGGCCGCCGGCCGCGCGGTTCCAGAGCGTCTCGGCGTCGATCACCACCGGCGGGCTGTCGGCGGACACCAGCGAGAAGACGAGCCGCCAGGGCTGGTCGTCCTCGTGGCCGTCGGGGCTGGCGAGCAGTTCCTGCGGGGGCTCGAGGAGCTGCAGCAGGAGCCGCATCTGCCGGCCCTCGCCCACGTCCTCGAGGTTGGCGATCCACTGGCGCGCCGTGCGGACGATGCTCGACTCGACCGCCGCGGGCTGCTTCACCGCGCAGCCGGCCCCGAGCAGGCCGGCGAGCCACGCGACGTGCGGGTCTCGGTCCGGGTCGCGGCCGTCGATCGCGTCGGCGTAGCTCTCGGCTTCCAGGATGTCGCGCACGGTGGCGTCGACGAAGGCGCCCATCGACTGCTCGACCACGGCGGTCGGCGCGCCCGCGCCCTCGGCGGCGCGCACGACGGCGGGCACGCTGCGCACGAGCGACAGGAAGCGGGCATGGTTCGGCGCGTCCTGCAGCCAGGGCCGCCACGCGGCGAACATCGCGCCGCTGCGCTCCTGCACCACGGTCGGGATGATGCGCTGGTCGGCGATCAGGTGCTCGGCGAAGCGTGAGACGGCGCCCCACCAGCGCGCGTCGTGGCCCCAGGCGGTGCCTTCGGCCTCCACGCCGTCGGCGAGGCAGCGCGTCAGCGCGAAGGCGGTGCGCGCATCGAAGGCGATGGCGGGCACCTCGAGCGGGGCGAGCGCCTCCTCGGGTTCGGCGTCGAAGCCCGCGGCCTCGTCGAGGGCGGCCAGCCGGTCGCTCGGCAGGGGCAGCGGGCCGGCGGGGCGCTCCGCGTAGGGAAGGAGGAGCGCGAGCGCGGAGTCGGTGACCGACTCGGGCGCACCGATGCGCGCGTCATCGGCACACGCGGCGCGTGCGGCCGCCAGCGCGGGCTCGATCGCGGAGCGCAGTTCCGCGGCGGTCGCGACGAAGGGGTGCGTGCCGGCGGTGGTGCGCGCGGACGGCGCCAGCGCCTCGGTGAAGCGCCCGACGTCCTCGCCCCAGACATGCAGGGCACCGCGGGACCAGTTGGCGTGGAGGACGATCATCCGTGGGGCGTCGGTGTGGCGTCAGTGCCGGGCGCAGGCGGAGGCCAGTGATTGCGCTGGGAGTCGAACCCAGGACCTAGCGGTTAAAAGCCGCTTGCTCTACCAACTGAGCTACGCAATCAGCGGGGTCGGGGCAACGGTCGGTCGCGAAGGGGAGCGATTGTAGGGAGATCGGGTTTATGGCGCATCAGCAGGTTTGAGTGGCCAATAACAATTGCGCACACATGCCGGTAGCCCGCCTCCCCGGAGCATGCGTCCGACATTGCAGTCCCGGCGAACCCATGTGCGTAGATCTTCTTGGACACCGTGTTTCCGGAATGCCACGGTGTCCGGGAAGGCGTGCCGGATTTCCGCGGCCAAGGGCCGGGTTCGGCTTCAGGACCACATGGTCCGTCTCCGATAAGGGTGGCGGGCATCCGTTTCCGAGAACTCTGCGCACGGGAGGCCAA
>JBEITQ010000106.1:0-6726 GCA_040374835.1 Phycisphaeraceae bacterium
CGCGAGGTTGCGCGCCTGCTGCTCGCTCGCGCGGAGGCCGCCCTCGTTCGACGCGATCACGCGCTGCAGGTACTCCCACACCGTGAGCATCGGGTCGATGTGCTCCTGCGTCTGCCGGAAGTACCCGACCTTGATCTGCGGGCTCACCTTCACCTCGCCCGCGTCCGGGGGCGAGGTCGCCCAGGAGCGCCCGCACCAGCGTGGTCTTCCCGGCGCCGTTGGGGCCGACGATCCCGATGCGGTCCATCGGCTTGATGGCGAGCTCCAGGCTGCTGAAGAGCGTGCGGTCGCCGTAGGACTTCGCGATGCCCTCGCACCGAAGCACGTGGTCGCCGACGCGCGGCGCCTTGGGCAGCTCGAGCCGCATGACCTCGAGCTCCGCCTGGTGCTCGACCAGCTCGTCCTGCTTGAACCGCTCCAGGCGCGTGGCGCGGCCGCGCGCCTGCTTCGCGCGCTGGCCGGCCTTGTAGCGCATGATGTACTGCTCCTCGGCGCGGATCTTGTCGAGCTGCTTCTCGTGGTTGCGCTGGCTGGTGAGCATGCGCTCGCGGCGCAGGCCGATGAAGTCGGCGTAGTTTCCCGGGTACTCGCGGATGCGGCCCTGGTCGACCTCGATGATGCGGTGCACCACGTGGTCGAGCAGCCGGCGGTCGTGGCTCACGAGCACCACGGCCCCCGGGTACTCCTCGCCGAGGAAGTGCTCGAGCCAGCGCCGGCCCTCGATGTCGAGGTGGTTGGTCGGCTCGTCGAGGAGCAGCAGGTCCGGCTGCTCGAGGAGGAGCCGCGCGAGGCCCACGCGCGCGCGCTGGCCGCCGGACATCTTGCTCACCAGGATGCCGAACTGGTCGTCCGTGAAGCCGAGGCCGTGGAGCGTCTCGTCGATCCGGTGGTCGATGGCGTAGCCGCCGGCGCGCTCCATCTCCTCCTCGACCTTCGCCTGGCGCTTCATCAGGACGTCGATGTCGGCGTCGGGCTTCGCCATCTCGTCGTAGAGCGCCTCCATCTCGCGGTGGAGCTGGTCGAGGCGCTCGAAGGCCCGGCCCGCGGCGTGGCGCAGCGTGTCGGTGGGCTCGAGCCTGGGGTCCTGCGACAGGTAGCCCACGCGCGTGCCGCGCGCGAGCGACACCGAGCCGAAGTCCGGCGGCCAGATGCCCGCGATGAGCTTCATGAGCGTGCTCTTGCCGCCGCCGTTGCGGCCGACGAGCCCCACCTTCTCGCCGGGCTCGATGGACACGGTGGCGCCGTCGAGCACGATGTTGGTGCCGAAGCCGTGGCGGACGTTCGAGACGGAGGCGATGGGCATGCGCGGGGGGCAAAGGGTACGCGAGGCGGCGGCGCCCGCCGCGCGGGCGGTGCGACGGGCGGGTCGGGCGTTCCGCCGCGCGCCCGATAGGCTCCGGCGCGTGGCGTGGCTGCGTTCCCGGTTCCTCCGCCCGCGCGGGCTGGTGCTGACGGTGACCATCGTGGTCGCCGCGGCGCTCATCTGGCGCGGCGCGCGGCTGCAGCGCGCGGCGGAGGTCGACTCGGTCGGTGCGTGGACGGCCGACGCCGTGCGTGCGGTGGCGCGCGACCTCGACGCGGTCCCGGACCTCGGGGGCACCGAGCCGGTGGTGGTGCGCGCGATCTCGGCGTGGCTGCGCGAGGCGGCCCCGCCGGGCATCTCCGCCGACGTGCGCGTCGACGTGGTGCCGCTGGGCGGCGCGGTCCTCGGCGGCGGCGACGGCGACGCGACGCACCGCGCGACGGTCGATGTGCGCGGCAAGCGCGCCGAGCTCGACGTTCGCTGGACCCCCGGCGAGGGCGCGGCGGCGGGGCGGGGCGTGGTGACCGCGTTCCGGCTCCGCTGACTGCGATAGAGTCCCCCGCCATGCTCGAGGCCTGGCTCGACGGTTCGTTCGTTCCCATGCCGGAGGCCCGCATCTCGGCCTTCGATGCGGGGTTCCAGCACGGCATGGGCCTCTTCGAGACCATGCACGGCCGGCATGGCCGCATCTTCCGCGGGCTCGAGCACATGGAGCGGCTGCGGCGCAGCGCGCTCGACCTCGGCCTCTGCGACCGGCTGCGCCCCGAGGCGCTCGTGGACGCGTGCGAGGCGACCATGCGGCGCAACGGGCTCGAGCACGCGCGCGTCCGGCTCACGGTGACGGGCGGCGACATGAACCTCCTCGTCCGCACGGCCGAGGAGGTGCGTCACGACCCGACGGTCCTCGTCCAGGTGCAGCCGCCGACGCCGTACCCGCCCGCGCTCTTCGAGCAGGGGATCGGGGCGAGCATCGCCGACGCGCAGCTGAACGTCGCCGACCCGTTCGCCGGGCACAAGACGCTCTGGTACTGGCCGCGGCTGGCCGCGCTGCAGCGCGCGGCGCAGGCGGGCACCCACGAGGCGCTCTGGTTCGACGTGACCCGCGCGCTCGCGTGCGGGTGCGTGTCGAACGTGTTCGTGGTGAAGGACGGCGTCCTCCGCACGCCGGTTGCCCGCGGCGAGGAGCCGAAGGGCGAGGCGATCAGGAGCCCGGTGCTGCCCGGGGTCACGCGCGCGGCGGTCATCGCGCTCGCCGAGGCGTCGGGGATGCGCGTGGAGCGCTGCCGGCTCGAGGTCGACGCGGTGCTCGGCGCCGACGAGGCGTTCCTGACCAACTCGAGCTGGCAGGTGCTGCCGGTGGTGCGGGTGGAGCAGCGGACGGTCGGGACGGGCGTGCCCGGCGAGGCGACGCGCACGCTGCGCGCCGCGCTCCTCGAGCGGATCGACCGGGAGACGGGCGCCGCGGGTACCGTGTGACGCGATGTCCGCCGTGCCCCCGAGCAGCGACCAGCGCTTCGTCCACCTGCACCTGCACAGCGAGTACTCGCTCCTCGACGGCGGCAACCGGCTGGAGCGGCTGGTCAAGCGCGTCAAGGAGCTGGGGATGGACTCCGTGGCGGTCACCGACCACGGCAACCTCTTCGGCGCGCTCGAGTTCTTCCTGACCGCGAAGAAGGAGGGCATCAAGCCGATCCTGGGCATCGAGGCCTACGTCGCGCCCGGCGACCGGCGCGACCGCACGCCCACCGGCGTGGCCGACGGCGGCTTCCACCTGGTGCTCCTGGCGCAGGACCTCGGCGGCTGGCGCAACCTGGTCAAGCTCTCGAGCGACGCCTTCGTCAACGGCTTCTACTACAAGCCGAGGATGGACAAGTCGACGCTCGCGGAGCTGAACCGCGGGCTGATCGCGATCAACGGGCACCTGGGGTCGAGCATCGCCCACCACCTCGAGCAGTTCGTGCGCACCAACCAGTCGCGCCACTGGGACGCGGCGGTCGAGGAGGCGCGCTGGCACGCCGAGACCTTCGGCCCGGACGAGCACGGCGAGCCGCGCTTCTACGTCGAATTGCAGCGCCACGTCGAGGACCAGGAGCGCATCAACCCGCTGCTCAAGAAGCTCGCGCGCAAGCTCTCCATCCCGCTGGTGTGCGACAACGACGCGCACTTCCTGCGCCGCGAGGACCACGACGCGCACGACACCCTGTGCTGCATCTCGATGGGGAAGACCAAGGACGTCCCCGACCGGCTGCGCTACCCCGAGGAGCTCTACGTCAAGAGCCCCGCCGAGATGCACGCGCTGTTCGCCGAGGACGACGCGGAGCGCGAGGCGCTGGCCAACACCGTGCGGATCGCCGAGCGGTGCAACGTGGAGCTGCCGCTCTCCGAGCGGCACGCGCCCGTGGTGCGCATCCGGCACGGCGGGCGCAGGCCCGACTACGACCCGGCGAGGGACGGCGACCTCACCGAGTGGTTCAAGGGCTACTGCCGGACCATCGAGCTTCTGCCCTTCGACCGGACGAAGGACTCGGGCATCGACGAGGCCACGCTGCGCGCCGACTGCGACCGGGCGCTGCGCGACCTCTGCGAGGCGGGGCTCACCTGGCGCTACGGCCCGGGCGGCGTCACGCCGGAGGTGCGCGCACGCTGCGAGCGCGAGCTGAAGGTGCTCGCCGACAAGGCGATCAGCGCCTACTTCCTCATCGTGTGGGACTTCGTGAACTGGGCGCGCCAGCACGGCATCCCCGCCACCGCGCGCGGCTCGGGCGTGGGCACCATGGTGGGGTACGTGCTCGGCCTCTCGAACGCGTGCCCGGTGCGCTACGGCCTGCTCTTCGAGCGCTTCACCGACCCCGACCGCAGCGAGTACCCCGACATCGACATCGACCTCTGCCAGGACGGCCGCGGCGCGGTCATCCAGCACGTGCGCCAGAAGTACGGGCACGTGGCGCAGATCGCCACGTTCGGGCGCCTGAAGGCGAAGAACGCGATCAAGGACGTGGCACGGGTCATGGGCGTGCCGCCCGCCGAGGCGCAGCGCATCTCGAACCTGGTGCCCGAGGCGCCGGACATGACCTTCGAGAAGGCGTTCGCGCAGTCGCCCGACTTCCAGAAGGCCTACGACGAGGACGAGCAGGTGCGGCGCGTGGTGGACGCCGCCCGGCAGCTGGAGAACCACGCCCGCACGCAGGGCATCCACGCCGCGGGCGTGGTGGTGGCGACGCAGCCGCTGGACACGATCGTGCCCCTCTGCCGCCCGACCGGCGGCGGCGACGACCTCGTCACCCAGTGGGAAGGGCCGCTCTGCGAGAAGGCCGGCCTGCTGAAGATGGACTTCCTGGGGCTGCGCACGCTCTCGACCATCGAGCTCTGCCGCACGCTCGTGCGCGAGTCGATGTCCGAGGAGGCCATCTGGCGCGCGGTGCGCCGCGACCCCGCCGACGGCGGCCCGCATCCGCTCGACATGGACCGCATCCCGCTCGACGACCAGCGGGTGCTCGAGCTCTTCCGGCGCGCCGACACGGGCGGCGTGTTCCAGTTCGAGTCGGGCGGCATGCGGCGCCTGCTGGCGGAGATGAAGCCCGACCGGCTGGAGGACCTGATCGCGGCGAACGCGCTCTTCCGCCCGGGGCCGATGAGCCTCATTCCCGAATACAACGCGCGCAAGCACGGCAGGCAGCCGGTGCCCCCGGTGCACGAGGCGGTCGACGCGCTGCTCGGCGAGACCTACGGGATCATGGTCTACCAGGAGCAGGTGATGCAGGTGCTCCACCTCCTCGGCGGCATCGCGCTCCGCCAGGCGTACACGGTCATCAAGGCCATCGGCAAGAAGAACGAGAAGGTGATCAGCGCCACGCGCGAGGAGTTCGTCAGGGGCGCCGCCGCGCGCGGCGTGGGCGAGGCGCGGGCGAGCGAGCTCTTCGACCTGATCGTCCGCTTCGCCGGCTACGGCTTCAACAAGAGCCACTCCACCGGATACGCGATCGTCGCCTACCAGACGGCGTACCTGAAGACGTGGTTCCCCAACCACTTCATGGCCGCGGTGCTCACCTTCGAGAGCCAGGCGCAGAAGGTGGAGGACTGGGCCGTCTACCTCGAGGAGTGCCGGCGCACGGTGTTCCCCGATTCGAGCGAGGCCCGCCCGCACGTGGGGGTCGAGGTGCGCCCGCCCGACGTCAACCTCTCCGACGCCGACTTCGCGGTGGTCTACGGAGACGGCGAGCCGCACGACTCGGTGCACGGCCACGTGCGCTTCGGGCTGAAGGCGATCAAGGGCTCGGGCGAGACCGCGATCAAGGCGATCGTCGCCGAGCGGAAGGAGCGCGGCCGCTTCCGCGACCTCTTCGACTTCTGCGACCGCGTCGACCTGCGCGCGGTGAACCGCGCCACCATCGAGGCCCTCGTGAAGGGCGGGGCGTTCGACTCGCTGCACGGCACCGAGGCGCGCGCCGCGCTGGTGGCCACCATCGAGGACGCGATCCGCAGCGGCCAGTCGAAGGACCAGGACCGCCGTGCCGGGCAGATGACCTTCTTCGGCGACTTCGAGGCGGCGCCGGCCCCCGCGGGCGCCGCGCCGGGCGCCGGCACGCTGCGCAAGACGGCGCCGTGGGACCGCATGCAGGCGCTCGCCTTCGAGAAGGAGGCGCTCGGCTTCCACGTGAGCGGCCACCCGCTCGACCAGTACCGCGACGAGATCGCGACCTTCTGCACCGGGCCGCTCGCGCGCATCGCGCAGATGCCGCAGGACGCGTCGGTGGTGGCCGGCGGCATGCTCACGCGCGTGCGCGCGGTGGTGGCGAAGACCGGCAAGAGCGCCGGCCAGCGGATGGCGATGTTCACGCTCGCCGACCAGGCGTCGTCGCTCGAGGGCGTGGTGTTCGCGCAGACCTTCGCGGCGCACGCCGAGCTGATGCAGCAGGACCGCGTGGTGCTGATGGTGGCGCGGCTCGACCACTCGCGCGGCTCGCCGCAGCTCGTGGTCGACCGCATCATCCCCATCGAGGACGCGGCGCAGCACCTGGCGACGCGGCTGGAGATCTCGGTGGCGCCCGGGCGCGAGTCAGACCCCGAGGCCATGGGCGCGCTGCAGATGGCAAGCGGCATCCTTCGCCAGGCCGCGGGCAGCGTGGCGGCGCTATCGGGCCGTCCCGTCGACGTCGACATCCGCACCGAGGTCGGCGGACGCGTGGTGCTGATGCGCTCGAGCGCGCTCCACGTGGTGCCGGAGCGCGCGCTGCTCACGAAGCTCGCCACCGCCCTCGACGGCGTGGCGCGCGTGCGCGTCCTCGGCGGCTACGTGCCGCAGCGCGAGCGTCCGAGGTGGGGCGCGCGCCGAACGCCCGACCCGGCCCACGCGAACTGACCCGCGCTGGCGGACCGCGGCGGCCGACATTCCCGGACTGCCCCACGCGCCCTCAAGCACCCCC
>JBEITQ010000127.1:0-5954 GCA_040374835.1 Phycisphaeraceae bacterium
TCCGCAGCGCGTTGAGCCCGCGGCGCGGGTCGACGCGGAAGACGCGCGCCAGTCCCGCGTCGACCACCATCCGCACCCCGGGGATGGTGATCGACGTCTCGGCGACGTTCGTGGCCACGATCACCTTGCGCCGCCCCGCCGGCGCGGGCGCCACGGCCGCATCCTGGCGGTCGGGCGGCATCGACCCGTGCAGCGCCACCACGTCGACGCGCTCGGCGCCGGCCATCCCGCGCAGCGCGGCACGCACGGAGTCCACCGTGCGGTCGATCTCGAAGGACCCCGGCATGAAGACGAGCGCATCGCCCTCGGGCACCTCGTCGAGGAGCGCACGCACGGCGCGCCCCGCGCGGTCCCAGACGGCAAGCGCGGCGTCGCCCGGCTCGTAGCGCACGGACACCGGGTACGAACGCCCCTCGGCGTGCACCGTGCGCGCGCCCAGGTACTGGGCCGCCTGCGCGGCATCCATGGTGGCGCTCATCGCGGCGACGCGCAGCCCGGGACGGCGGGCGCGCGCGGCGCGCACCGTGCCGAGCGCCAGGTCCGCCAGCACGCTGCGCTCGTGGAACTCGTCGAGCAGCACGCAGCCGATTCCCGCAAGCGACGGATCTCGCTGTGCCTGCCGCAGGAACACGCCCTCGGTCACGAAGCGCACCCGCGTGCGCGCACTGACCACGCGCTCGAAGCGCGTCTGGTAGCCGACCTCCTCGCCGAGCGTGCAGCCCATCTCCTGCGCCACCCGGCGCGCGGTCATGCGCGCGGCCAGCCGCCGCGGCTCGAGCACCACCACCTGTCCGTCGGAAAGCCCCGACTCGAGCACGATCTGCGGGACCTGCGTGGTCTTGCCGCTGCCGGTGGCCGCCGTCAGCACCAGGGCGCCGCCGGAACGCAGCGCGTCGACGATCGCCGCCGCCTCGCGCCGCACGGGAAGCGGATCGCCTGTCTGCGCGCGCGTCACTGCCCGGTGAGCATGCGGGTGCGCACCGCGTCCATGAAGCGCGAGATCTGCGCCTGCTCGCGCGGGCTCGAGGCGGGCTCCACCTCGGACTCCCAGAAGCCGAGGAACCGGCCCGCCGCGCGGTCGTCCATGGTGCGGCCGGCGACGCGCTTGCGCTGGCGGTCCTCGCCGCGCTTGGCCTCCTCGCGCGCGTTGCCGACGATCTCGGCGTCCGACCGCGTGGACTCCTTGCCGGAGGCCGTCGCCTCGGCGAAGCGGAACCAGTCGGCCACCCAGCGGTCGATGAACGGCCCGCGCTCGGACTCCGGCAGGTTCACGAACTTCTCCGCGCCCTCGGCGAGGATGTCCTTCGCCAGGATGCGCACGTTCTGCGTCAGCTGCTCGCGCACCTTGCCGGTGACCCCGGCCAGGAACGCCGCGGCCACCACGCTGTCCTGCTGGCTCATGCCGCGGAAGCGGCCCACGAAGTCCTGCAGGTACTTCACGCGCTCGGCGACGGACAGGCGGTTGAAGTCGTCGGTGGTGAAGTAGCCGAGGATGTTGTCGACCGGCGCGTCGAAGATCGACGGCGGCGGCCTCCAGCGCACGTCGAACCACCACCACGCGCCGGCCGTGACGGCGGCCGCGGCGACGATCGCCCCGCCCCATGCGGCCAGGCGGCCCCGGTGCTCGGACGCCCACTCGGCCACGTCCACCTCGCGCATCGACTCGATCAGGTTCATGGCATGGCTCCGGGCGGCGGCTGGTCCGGCGGGTCGATCTCGGCGATCCGCGCGCTGCCGTCGGTGAACACGCCGTTGCGCTCGCTGCCGACGCGCTGGTGGCGGTCCTCGCTGTCGATGAGGAGCGGGTACTTCGTGCCCTCGGTGTCGTAGAAGGCGGTCATGGCGCGCGCCTCCGCGTCGAGCCGGATCGCGTTCAGCTGGTCCATCGTCATTGCCGAGGCATCGAAGGTCATGAGGAGCGTGACCACGTCCGCCTGCACCACCGGCGAGTAGCGCAGCAGGCCCGGGAGGTAGACGTAGCTCGTGCCGGTGGCGGTCGACTCCTCGTTCTCGTCGGCCGGGCAGAGCCACGACTCGCTCTCGGCCGGCATGAACCCGCCGAGGAGGCGCGGCAGCCCGCCGTCGATGCCGTTCTCGGTGACCACGGGCAGGAACTCGCACATCGGCAGCTGGCCGTTTCGCTGCAGCCGGTAGGAGTCGATCGCGGCGAAGTCCTGGCGGAGGTTCGCCATGCAGCCGGTGTTGCGGCTCTCGCGCTGGATGGCGCGCGCGCTGGGCACGATGATCCCCACCAGGATGCCGATGATGGCGACCACCACCATCAGCTCCACGAGGGTGAATGCGCGCCGTGCCATCGGACCGGATTCTAGGTCCGCCCGCTCAGGCGGCGAACATCGCCTCGACGAAGGCGTCCGGATCGAACGGCTCGACGTCGTCGGGGGTCTCGCCCACGCCCACGAGCTTCACGGGCACGTCGATCGCGTCGCGGATGGCCACGACGATGCCGCCCTTGGCGGTGCCGTCGAGCTTCGCGAGGAAGATGCCCGTCACGTCGCAGGCAGCCTTGAACGCGGCGGCCTGGGCGACCGCGTTCTGGCCGCTGGTCGCGTCGAGGACGAGGAGCGTCTCGTGCGGCGCGCCGGGGATCTTCTTCGCCAGCACGTTGCGGATCTTGGTGAGCTGGCGCATCAGGTGCTCCTGCGTGTGCAGGCGCCCCGCGGTGTCGACGAGCAGCACGTCCGCCCCGCGCGCCACCGCGGCGTCGGCGGCGTCGAAGGCGACCGCGGCCGGGTCGGCGCCCGCGGTGCCCTTCACGATGTCCACGCCCAGTCGACGCGACCACGTCTCGAGCTGCGCCACCGCGCCGGCGCGGAAGGTGTCGGCCGCGCCGAGCAGCACGCTGCGCCCCTGGTCGCGCAGCGAGCGCGCGATCTTCGCCACGCTCGTCGTCTTCCCCGCGCCGTTGATCCCGACCACGAGCACCACCGTCGGCTTCGACGGCGCGACGGCGATGTCGCGCGAGCCCGCCCCGAGCCGCGCCTTGAGCGACGCCTTGAGCCACTCGATCGCGTCCTCTCCGCGCGGCACGCGCCCGGCTCGGAAGTCGGCGCGCAGCCCGGCGGCCAGCTCGCGCGCGGCGCGCACGCCGACGTCGGCCGCCACCAGCCGGCGCTCGATGTCGTCGATCAGCTCCTCGCTCAGCGTGCGGCCGTGCAGCACCGAGCGCACGCCGGCCCCGAAGGCCTCGGCGGTCTTGCGCAGCCCGCGGCGGATGGCGTCGAACGCCCCGCGCAGCACGTCAGGAGGCTCCCCGGCCCCCGGCGGGGGCGTTCATCACCTTGTCGAGGACGCCGTTGACGAACTTGCCGCTGTCGGCGGTGCCGAACTCCTTGGCAAGCTCGACGGCGTCGCTCACCACCTTGACGTCCGGCGCATCGGTGCGGCGAAGCTCGTACCAGCCCATGCGCAGGAGGTTGCGGTCGACCACCGGCTGGCGGTGCGACGGCCACTCGCGCGCGATCGCGGAGATCTCGCGGTCGGCCTCGTCGCGGCAGGTCCACACGGCCGTCGCGAGCGCCATGCCGCGCTCGAGGTCGTCGGGGCGCGCGTCGGCCGACGAACCCTCGTCGGTCTCGGCGCCCACCAGGGCGGAATCGGACATCTGCCCGGCATCGAGCTGGTACAGGGCCTGCAGCGCGCAGCGGCGCATGGCAAGCGTCAGGGGCGACGCGGTCATCGGCGTGCCTCCGCCAGCGTGCGGGCAGTGGCGATCGCCGCGCGCATCGCCTCCTCGCCCTTGTTCCCGAGCGCCCCGCCGGCGCGCGCACGCGCCTGCTCGAGGCTGTCGACCGTCAGCACGGCCAGGCCCGCCGGCTTTCCGCGCGCCACCGAGATCCGGGCCAGCTCGGACGTCACCGCCTGCCCCAGGACGCGGTCATGCGACGTCTCCCCTCGCACGATGCAGCCGATCGCGATCGCCAGATCGACGTCCGCGCGGCCGAGCACGGCATCGACCAGCACCGGCAGCTCGAACGCCCCCGCCGCCGGCAGCACGCGCACGTCCCGGTCGAGCCCGCCCGCGGCGACGAATGCGCGCCGCGCGCCCTCGACCATCGCGCCGGTCACGTCGCCGTGGTAGGCGCTCGCCACCACGGCGGCACGCATGCCGCGCGCATCGACGGGAATGGAGGGGACGTCCTTCACGGGAACGCGCGATGGGCGCGAACGAAGATCGTAGCACTGCCCCCGATACGATGGCCGCGGTGCGTCCCGTCGCCGCGCGCATCCTCGACGCGTTCCAGCTGACGAGGCTCTCGCTCGCCTTCGGCGCGGTGTGCGAGCTGTGGCTGGTGACGCTCCTGACGCGCGCCGACCCGCGCTACGTGCACCTTCCCGTCTACCACATGCCCCTGTGGAAGGCGCTCTTCGCCACCGGCCTCGTGGCGATCGGGCTGTTCGCCTTCGCGGCGAGCCTCAACGACCTCCTCGACATCCGGCACGACCGGCAGTTCAGCCCCGAGCGACCGCTCGCCGCGGGCCGCATCCGCACCTCGAGCGCGGCGATGGTGTCGTTCGCCTCGCTCATGATGGCGGTGGTCGCGGCGAGCGTCCTGGGCGAGGCGGCGCTCGTGCTGACGGTGGCCGTCGCGGCGGCGATCCTCTTCTACGACGCGATCGGCAAGCACATCCCGTCGGTGGGCATCGTCACCATCGGGCTCGCCCACGCGGCGAACATGTTCATCCCGAACTGGACCATGACCTTCACGCTGCCGGTGTGGTGGTCGATGTCGCATGCCGTGGCGATCGCCGCGAGCGTGCACCGCATCGAGGACAAGCGGCCGTACTTCGGCATGCGGCGCATCCTGTCGCTGGTGGCGGCATGGCTCTTCTGGTCGGCGGTGCTGCTCGGGGGCGGGGCGTTCGCGAGCGCCGGGTCCGCGGGCGGCTTCTGGCCGCAGATCTCGCGCGGCGACCAGCTGGTGGGCAGCGGGCCCGTTGGGCTGGTGTGGCCGGTGCTGGCGCTCGCCGCGTTCCTGCTCCTCGTGCGCGCGAAGGTCGCGGGGCACCCGGGCCCGGTCGGGTCGGAGAAGCTGCGTCGCTACGGGGCGATGTGGCAGGCGGTCTACGCGGCGGCGTGGCTGATGGCCGCCGGGCTGCATGCCGAGGCCCTCGGCATGGCGTTCCTGGCGGTCGCGGGCCTGGTGGCCATGACGCTCCTCAAGGAGATCAACGGCCTCTCGGGCCGGCCGATCGGCTGGCGCTGACGCGCGCGGCGGCGACGCGCCGCGACTGGCGCGAAAGTAGCCTTCCTGCGTGCCCTCGCCCCTGACGGTGCTCCATGCCACGGCCGCGGCCCTCGCGTGCGCGTTGCCCGCGGCCGGGCAGCTGGCCGTTGCACCGGACGACGCGGACGCGCCGGCCGTCGTCAGCGTGCCCATCACCGGGGACCGCATCGGCGGGTTCGTGCTTCCCACCGAGCCGGGCACGTGGCCGCTCGTCCTGCGTGCCGAGCAGGCCAGCGCGTGGAAGGTCGAGACCACGCAGCGGCTCTACCTGAGCGGCCGGGTGAGCGTCACGATGGGCGCCTACGACTTCACCGCCGAGCGGGCCGTGCTCTGGATCGAGCGCATCCCGAGCGCCAAGGGCACCATCTCGCAGCTGGCCATCTGGTTCCCCGAGACCATCGAGCCCACCAAGGCCGCAGGGCTCGGCGCCGGCGGAAGCAACCTCTTCGTCACGGCCAGCACCTACGGCGACGTCAACCTCTCGGCGGTGCTCTTCGACCCGCGCATGCCGCCGGCAAACCCCGACATCGCGCGCGCGCAGCAGCGGATGGCCGCATACCTCGGGGGCCTGGCGGCCAAGCCGCCCCCGCTTCGCATCCTGCCCGAGGTGCTCCGCCCGTCCCCGCCGCCGCCGCCGCCGCCGCTCGTGGTCGGCGGCGTCGCGCCCGCGGATCCGAGCGTGGCCGCCGCGCTCGAGGTGGCCGGCCA
>JBEITQ010000090.1:0-7599 GCA_040374835.1 Phycisphaeraceae bacterium
ATCACGCTGCCGAAGCGGATGGCGTTCCAGATCTGCGGCTCGCCCTCCTGGCTGAGGTTGATGCACTTGGCGTAGCAGCCGCCCTCGAAGTTGAAGACGCCGCGGTCGGACCACCCGTGCTCGTCGTCGCCGATCAGGCGGCGCTTCGGGTCGGCGCTCAGCGTGGTCTTGCCCGTGCCCGACAGGCCGAAGAAGACGGCGACGTTCGACGGGTCGTCCTTCGCCACGTTCGCCGAGCAGTGCATCGGGAACACGCCGACCTCGGGGAGGTCGTAGTTCATCGCGTAGAAGATCGACTTCTTGATCTCGCCCGCGTAGCGCGTGCCGACGATCAGCACCGTCTTGCGCTCCAGGCTCTGCACGATGCAGAGCTTCTGGCGCACGCCGTACTTCGCCGGGTCGTCGAGCTCCAGGCGCGAGGCGTCGATGATGGTCCAGTCGCTCGACCAGTTCGGGAGCTCGTTCGGCTCGGCGTTGATGAAGAGCGTCTTGGCGAACAGGCTGTGCCAGGCCTCCTCGGTGAAGACCGAGACCTTCAGGCGGTACGCCGGGTCCGCGCCCGCGTAGCCGTCGAAGCGGAACACGTCCTTCTTGGCGCGCATGTACTCCATCACCTTGGCGTGGATGGCGTCGAAGTGCGCGGGCGAGACGGGCTGGTTGACCTTGCCCCAGGCGATGTTGCCGTGGATCTTGGCCGTGTCCTCCAGGAACTTGTCCTCGGGGCTGCGGCCGGTGCGGGCGCCGGTGTCGCAGTTCAGGGCGCCGTTGGCCGCGAGCATGCCCTCGCCGCGGGCGATCGCCAGTTCCACCAGCCGGGCCGCGGCGAGGTTGGCGTGGACGGTGGCGGAGCCGAAGTCGACCTTCGGACGGTGGGCGGCGGGGGCGGCGGTCGTCATGTCTTTGGGTCTCCCGAGAAAGAAGAGGATCGACAAGGATACCCCTCCAAGCCGCACAAACGGCGGAGGCCGCCGGGACGCAGGATTGACCACCTTCCCGGACCCGGCTACCATTCGACCCTTACGCACGGCGACCGTAGCTCAGTTGGCAGAGCATCGGGTTGTGGTCCCGAGGGTCGCGGGTTCAAATCCCGTCGGTCGCCCTTCCGCCTCGCCCCGCGCCCCGCGCGGGGCGATTCGCTTCCGGCGCCAGGCGCCCGGGTCGACCCGGCCCCTCCGCCGGCGGTACCGTCCGCGGCATGCGGGTCGCGGCACTCCAGTTTGACATCGCCTGGCGCGACCCGGCCGCCAACTGGCGCCACGTGGAGGAACTCCTTGCCGCGGCAGAGGTTCGGTCGGGCGACTACGTCCTGCTCCCGGAGCTTTCGGACACCGGCTTCACCATGGAGCCTCCGCCCGAGGGCCGGCCCGACCCGGTGGCGTCCGCGGCCGAACTGGCCCGTCGCCACGGGATCTGGATCCAGTGCGGCCACGCCGAGCTGCCCCAGGGCGGCGGACGGATGCGAAACGCCGCCACCATCGTGCGGCCCGACGGGTCGGTGGCCGCCACGTACCGGAAGATCCATCTCTTCTCCCCGGGCGGCGAGGACCGCCACTACGCGCCCGGCGACCGGATCGCGGTGATCGACGTGCCCACGCCGGCGGGAACGTGGCGCGTGGCACCCTTCATCTGCTACGACCTGCGATTTCCCGAACTCTTTCGCCTTGCGGCACTTGCAGGCGCCGAGGTGTTCGCGATCGGCGCATGCTGGCCCGCGCCGCGCGCCCTGCACCGGCGCGCGCTCGCGGTCGCGCGCGCGATCGAGAACCAGGCGTGGGTGGTCGCGTGCAACCGTATCGGACGCGAACCCGGCGTCGAGTACGCGGGCGACTCGTTCGTCGTCGCGCCGAGCGGCGAGGTCGTCGCGGAGGCGGACGGCGCCGAGCGGCTGCTCTTCGCCGAACTCGACCGCGCGGAGTTCCTGAAGTGGCGCGACAGGTTCCCGGCCCTTCGCGACCTGCGTCGATCGCTCCTCGGCCACGCGACCGTCGAGTGAGCTGAGTCCGCGAATCACGCGAGTTCGCGCGGGACGCGTTGACGCGCGATGCGCGGCCCCTACACTCAGCGCCGCGCTGCATGGAAGCGCGCGTCGCGGGGATCGCGGCGCACGACACGGATTCGCAGGAGGCGACCGAGCACCAATGGCAACACACGAGATCCAAGGCACGCTGTGGGACGAGATCGGCACGGCGAGCTGCGTCATGGACGCCGCGCACGCGCCTGCACGCGACGAGCGCGACGAGCCGCGTGTCGGCGCGCTGAACCACGTGATCGCCGATGCGCTGCGCGCCGCGTACTTCGCCGAGGCCGGCGAGCTGGCCACGCGCTACGGCGTGTCGAGCTCGGCCGTGGTGGAGCACCTCGAGGCCGCGGGCCTCGCGCGCATGCCGCGCCCGGAGCGTGCCATCTCGCACATCCGCTGCGCCGTGCATGCGGCCGCGCTGGTGCGCGGCGACGCGCAGGCGTGGGCCGACCTCCTCACCGCGCTCGGGCCGGCCTTCGACCGCGCATGCGCGGCGCGCCTCGACAAGGCGCGCGGCATCGCCTTCGCGCGCCGCTTCTGGCAGGATGCCCGCGCATCGACCCTGGGCGTCACGGCCCGCCCCGCGGGACGCCCCCGCGGCGTGCGCGCGCCGGACCTGCGGACCTTCGCGGCCACCAAGCCGCTGCGCCACTGGCTGGCGGAGCGGCTCCTGGGAAGCCTGGAGACCGAGCTTGGGCGCGCGGCGAGCGCCGCCGAGCGGCTGGACGCGGTGCAGGAAGCGCGTACACTGCGCCTCCCTGCCCACGGATACGTTTCGGCGGAAGCCACGGCGACCTGAGGGCGACAATCCAACCAGCACGGCGCGCGCCCGGACGGGCGCCGCGACGGGCCCGGCAACTTAGCTCAGTTGGTAGAGCAGCGCATTGAAAATGCGCGGGTCCGCGGTTCAAGTCCGCGAGTTGCCACTGCGACGCCGCCCCCTGCGGGCGGCGTCGCTCGTTTGTGCGCGCGACGCCGCGATGTTCGGAGGCCCCGCCGCTAGTCTCGCGGCCTTGGCCGCCCCCATCGACGTCGCGCGCCTGCGCGCCGAGATCCTCGCCTGGATGAGCCCGCCGCAGGGGGACCGCGGGGGCCGCGTGGCCGGGCGGCAGATCCGGCGCCTGATCGAGGCGCTCGAGCGCCCGAGCGCGCGCGAGGACCTCTTCCTGAGCTCGGTGGCCGAGGCGGTGCTGGCGCGGCGGCTCCTGGAGGCCGGCTGCACCATCGACTTCGAGCGGCCGACCTCGGGCGGCCGCCACGCCGACTTCCACGTGCGCGCGGAGGGCGACGAGTTCTACGTGCACGTCAAGCGGATCGCCCTGCCCCCGGCGCACGACGCCGCGCGGCCGCTTCCGGAGGCGCTCGTGCCGCTCGCCGAGATCGCGCGCCCGGTGTCGGTGGCGCTTCGGTGGGAGGAACGTGCGGGCGCGGAGGACCTGGCGGCGCTTCGCGAGTCGCTCGACGGCTTCGTGCGCCAGGCGAGCGTGGGCGACGAGGTGGTGGTGCGCGCCGACGACGGTCGGTGGCTCGGCGCCGCGCGGATCGCCGCGCCGCGCGCCTCGGGCGGCGTCGAGCTGCGCACCGGCGGCGACGCGGGCTGGGAGGCCGCGGTGCCGCGGGTGCAGCGGCTCCTGCGCAAGGCCTACTCGCAGTTCATGCCCGGCGAGACGAACGTGGTGTGCCTGGCAAGCGACTCGGCCGGCGCGCTCGAGGCGGTCGAGACCGCGCTCCTCGGCACGGTGGTCGAGCGATGGGACCGCTTCCCGCCGCGCGGGCAGCGCGTGGCGCACGGGCGCGCCGAGGACGGATTCTGGTCGCGCGGTCAGTTCGCGGAAAGCGAGCTGGTGTCGTGGTTCCCCGTCGACTCCGCGGTGCCGGCGTGCACGTGGGAGCGGCCGGGCGGGACGCCCACGGCGCGCGACGCGCGCGTGGCGGCGCTGCTGCGGCGCGTGCTGTAGCCGTCAGTCGCCGACCGCGAACGAGTCGTGCGGGCGCGGACGCGCGGGGGCCGGGCGCGCGGGCTCGGGCCAGAGCGAGCGCAGCGCCTCGTGCGGCGGCAGGCCGTCGACGGTGAGCCGCGCGCCGCCGGCCAGCAGCTGCTCGAGCTGGCGACGGCCGATCTCGACCGAAAGCTCGACGCGCCCGTCGGTCCAGCGCCGGTCGCTCACGGGCACGCGCTTCTCGACGAAGTCGATCGCGCGGCCGTCGGAAAGCGGCATCGAGAGGACGCAGGGCCGCACGTCGCCCTTCATGAGCGACAGGACGCGCGCGGCCAGCGCGTCGAGCCCATCGCCGGTGATCGCCGAGACGGGCATGGCGTCCGGCACGCGCGCCATCCACTCCTCGAGCCGCCGGTCGGGGCCATCCTCGGGGAGCCAGGTCTCGGGCAGCCGGTCCACCTTGTTCAGGAGCAGGATGCGCGGCTGCGTGGTGGCACCGATCTCGTCGAGCACGCTGCTCACGGTTCGGTACTGCATGGGCGCGGAACGGTCCGCCGCGTCCAGCACCACCAGGATCACGTGGCTCTCGATCGCGTCCTCGAGCGTGGCGCGGAAGCTTGCCACCAGGTGGTGCGGCAGCCGCTGCACGAAGCCGACCGTGTCCGAGAGGAGCGCGGCGTTGCCGCCGCCCAGGTTCCACTGCTCGACGCGCGTGCCCAGGGTGGCGAAGAGCTTGTCGGCCGCGTAGGCGCCGCCGCGCGTCAGGCGGTTGAAGAGGCTCGACTTGCCCGCATTGGTGTAGCCCACCAGCGCGGCGGTGAAGTGCTCGTCGCGCCGCTGGCGCACCTCGCGGCTGCGGCGCGCCTCGATCTCGGACAGCTCGCGCCGCAGCCGGTCGAGCTTCACCTTGACGATGCGGCGGTCGATCTCGAGCTGCTGCTCGCCGGGGCCGCGCGTCCCCACGCCCACGGGCGCGCCGCCGGTCACCTGCCCCAGGTGCGACCACATGGCGCGCAGGCGCGGGGCCGTGTACTCGAGCTGCGCAATCTCCACCTGCAGCTGCGCCTGCTTGGTCGTGGCGCGGTTGGCGAAGATGTCGAGGATCAGCTCGCTGCGGTCGATCACCTTGGTGGAGAGCGACTTCTCGAGCTCCGCCACCTGGGTGGGGGCGAGCTCGTTGTCGAAGATCACCACCTTGGCGCCGAGCTCGCTGCAGATCGCGGCCAGCTCCTCGACCTTGCCCTTGCCGATGTAAGTCTTGCCGCGCGGGGCGGCGCGGCGCTGCTCGAGCGTCCCGACCACGCGCACCCCCGCGGTCTCGGCGAGGGCGCGCAGCTCCTCGAGCGAGGCGCGGAAGTCGACGTCGGAACCGCCGAGCTGGACGCCCACGAGGACGGCGGGCTCGACCCGGATGTCGATCTCGCCGTGGCGTCCGGTCTCCATCGGGGCGATTGTAGGGGCGCCTCGGCGAGCCCTATCATCGACCCGTGCACCGCATCGCCGCGACCGCCGCCGCCCTCGCCTGCGCCGCGCACGCGGCGGCGATGGCACCGCAGGCCGCGGAACCTTCCGCGCCGCCGGCGTCCGCGCGGCCCGCGTCGCCGGACGACGCGTACCGCTGGTTCGACCCGATCATCGACCTCCGCGCGCTGGTGGCGGGCTCCTTCGTGGACGACCCGGACGCGACGGCCATGCAGCGCGCGGCGATGGCCGCGATGGTGGCCGCGCTCAACGACCCGCACAGCACCTACCTCGCGCCCGAGGAGGAGCGCTGGCTGCGCTCGCAGGTCTCCGGCACGTACGTGGGGATCGGCGTCGAGCTCGACCTGCGCGACGGCGTGCCCACGGTGATCACCGCGCTCGACGACTCGCCGGCGATGGAGGCGGGCATCCTGCCGGGCGACGAGATCCTGGAGGTCGACGGCCGGCCGACCGAGGGAATCGGCGCCGCGGGCCTGGAGCAGCTGCTGCCCGGCCAGCCCGGGAGCGTCGCGAAGCTCCGGCTCCGCCGCCCCGACGGCACCGAGCGCACGGTCGACGTTCCGCGCCGCACCGTCGAGACCCGAAGCGTCAAGGGACTGCTGCGCGACGCCGACGGGTGGCGGCACGTCCTCGACCCGGACCGGCGCATCGCCTACGTGCGCATCGCGCGCTTCACCGAGCGCACGCTCGCCGAGCTCGACGCGGCGCTCGCCGCCCTGCGCGCGGACGGGCTCTCGGGCCTGGTCATCGACCTACGCGGCAACGGCGGCGGATCGCTCGATGCCGCGGTGGGGACGGTCGACCGGTTCCTCTCAGACGGCGCGATCGTCAGCACGCGCGGCCGCGGCACCCGCGGGCGCACCTGGGACGCGACGCCCTCGCGCGACGACGTGGTGCTGCCGGTGGTGGTGCTCGTCAACCAGGGCAGCGCCAGCGCGAGCGAGGTGGTGGCCGGCGCGCTGCGCGACCACGGCCGCGCCAAGGTGATCGGCACGCGCACCTACGGCAAGGGAAGCGTGCAGGAGATCGTGCCGCTGCCGGACGGCGCCGGCACCGTGAAGCTCACCACCGCGCGCTACTACCTGCCCAGCGGGAAGACCGTCTCGCGCGAGCCCGGAAGCCCCAGGTGGGGCGTGGAGCCGGACACCGGATTCCACGTGGCGATGGCCGAGGCCGACCTGGTGGCGTCGAACGCGCTGCGCCAGGCGCGCGAGTCGCGCGCCGCGGCGAAGGCCGGCGCGCCCGCCGTGCGCTGGAACGACCCCGCGTCGATCCGCACGGACGCGCGCGACCCGCAGCTTGCCGCGGGGCTCGAGGCGATGCAGGGCTACCTCGACATGATCGAGTGGCCGGTGGTCGGTGACCTCTCGGGCGACGTGGGCGCGGCCAACGACGAGCTGCGCGCGAGCCTCGAGCACCGCCGGCGGCTCATCGAGGAGCTCCAGCGCACCGACGCCGCGATCTCGGGCCTGCGCGCCACGGGCGCCGGCGTCGACGACCCGCAGCTTGCCGAGGATGCCTCGCTGATCGATGCCGAGGTCGAGCTGCGCGACCGCGAGGGACGCGTGGTGGGCCGCTGGATCGTGAAGGACCCGAAGCAGGTGCGCGAGGGCCTGGGCAGCGGCGCGCGCCCGGCGCCGGCGCCGGCGGCAGACACGCCGGAGGGCAAGTGACCGCGTCCGAGGCGCACGCGCCCACGGACGGCACGCTCGTCCTGGGGATCGAGACCAGCTGCGACGAGACCGCCGCGGCGGTCGTCGAGTGGCGGGACGGCGCGCCGCGCGTGCGCTCGAACGTCATCAGCACGCAGCACGACCTGCACGCGCGCTACGCGGGGGTCGTGCCCGAGCTCGCCAGCCGCGCGCACCTCGAGCGCATCGTGCCCGTGGTGCGCGAGGCGCTCGCCGCCGCGTCGACCGAGCCCGCGTCCCTCGACGCAGTGGCCGTGGGAAACCGCCCCGGACTCATCGGGTCGCTCCTCGTCGGAAATGCCGCCGCGAAGGCCTACGCCTGGAGCCTGGGCATCCCCGTCCTGGGCATCGACCACGTGGCCGCGCACCTCGCGGCCGGGCTGATCGAAGCCCCCGCCGCCCGCCTGGCCGGCGCTCGGGCTGGTGGCGAGCGGCGGCCACACCCACCTCTTCCGGATGCATGACC
>JBEITQ010000088.1:0-7650 GCA_040374835.1 Phycisphaeraceae bacterium
ATCGTCGAGCGCCGCATGGATCGCGCTTCCCGCCGCCAGCACGGCATCGAGGTGCCGCGCCTCGATTCCTGAGGCATCGACGGCATGCACTGCGGGCGACGGCTCGCACCGCGTCACGTCGGTCGACTCGTCGGGCGTCTCGCGGGTGGATGCCTCGAACGCGACCGGTCCGAATCGCACGCGGTCTCCCGGCCGGATCGGCATCGGGTTGCCGGCCGGCAGAGGCACGTCGTTCACCCACGTGCCGGAGGCGCTGCCCTGGTCGGCGACCCGCCACGAGGGGCCGAACGCGGACTCGCCCCACTCGATGACGGCGTGCTCGCGGCTCACCGAGGGGTGGTCCACCTGCACGTCGTTCGATGCCGAGCGCCCGACACGCCATGGGCCCGCGCCCGACAGCGCGATGCGGCGGACCCCGCCCTGCCGCGCCAACGGCAGCAGCCACAGCGGTCGGATCACGTCGGGCATCGGCCGGTCCATCGCACGCTGTTTCGGCCGCGTCCGGACCCGACTTTCGCCGAATCCGCCGGAAGGCAGGCGGGACTACCATTTCCCCTCCCCGGCGCCGCAGGACCCGCTCGTTACGGGAACCCGCGCCGGACCACTTCCACCCCGACACGCGGAGCATCCCCACCATGGCAGGCGCCGACACCGTCACCTTCACCAGCGCGAACTTCCGTTCCGAGGTCCTCGACTCGCAGCAGCCGGTGCTCGTCGACTTCTGGGCGGAGTGGTGCGGGCCCTGCCGCATGCTCGGCCCGACCATCGACCAGGTCGCCACCGAGGTGAAGGGCAAGGCGAAGGTCGGCAAGCTCGACATCGATGCCGCGCAGGAGATCGCCGCGTCGCTGGGCATCCAGTCCATCCCGACGGTGATCCTCTTCAAGGGCGGACAGCCCGTCGGCAAGTGGGTCGGCATCCGCCCCAAGGGCGACTACGTCACCGCGATCTCGAACGCGCAGTGATGCGCGTCGCGCGGCCCCGGCCGCGCGTGTTATGCGGCAGCGCGTGCATGTGGCGTCGGCATGCACGCGCCTTGCCGCGATGGGGCGGTTGCGGTAGATTCCCCCGTTCTTCCACGCGCCGGCCCCATGGCCGCGCGCGCCGCCAGCGGGCCTGTAGCTCAATTGGAAGAGCGCATCCATGGCATGGATGAGGTTGTCGGTTCGAGCCCGATCAGGTCCACTCCCGCCTCGCGAGCCGCCCCCCAAACGGGCGGCTCGCTTGACTTGATGGCCTGTGCGGCAACGGCCCTAGCATCGGCACCCATGCAGATCGGACGCTTCGTCTCCGGCGCCTTTGGGCCTGCGGCGTCGGCACGACGGTTCGAGGTCCACAACCCGGCAACGCTGCGCTCGGTCGCCTCCCTCGCCGACTGTGGCCCCGCCGACGCCCACGCCGCCATCGACGCGGCCGCTGCCGCGTTCCCGGCCTGGCGCGCACTCACCGCGCTCGAGCGCGCCAGGCCGCTTCGACGGCTCGCGGAACTGATGGCGCGCGATGCGGAGCGCCTCGCCGACCTCTGCTCCCAGGAGTGCGGCAAGCCCCTCGCGGAAGCTCGCACGGAAGTTGCATACGCGGCCAGCTTCCTCGACTGGTTCGCCGAGGAGGGCCGCCGCGTGTACGGCGAGACCATCCCCGCGAGCGACCCGGCCAAGCGCCTGCTGGTCCTGAAGCGTCCGTGCGGCGTTGCCGCGGCCATCACGCCGTGGAACTTCCCGCTGGCGATGGTGACGCGAAAGATGGGGCCCGCGCTCGCCGCCGGCTGCACGCAGGTCGTGAAGCCGGCGGAGCAGACGCCGCTGTCGGCGCTGGCGATCGCGGAGCTGTCGGTCGAGGCCGGCCTGCCCGCGGGCGTCCTGAACGTCGTGCCGGGGAGCGATGCGGCGGCGATCGCCGCCGTGTTCTTCGAGCGGCAGGAAGTGCGGCACGTGAGCTTCACGGGCAGCACCGAGGTCGGCAAGCTCCTCATCCGCCAGAGCGCCGACCGCGTCGTGCGGGTCTCGCTCGAGCTCGGCGGGCACGCGCCCTTCATCGTCTTCGACGACGCGGACGTGGACGCCGCCGTCGCCGGTGCCATCGCGAGCAAGTTCCGCAACGCCGGCCAGACCTGCGTCTGCGCCAATCGCTTCCTGGTGCAGCGGGGCATCCATGGTGCGTTCGTGGAACGGCTCGCTTCCGCCATCGCGGCGCTGAAGGTCGGCGATGGCCGCGCGCCAGGAACCCAGATCGGCCCGCTCATCGATGACGCCGGGCTCGCCAAGGCGGAAGCGCACGTCGCCGACGCCGTCGCGCGCGGCGCACGCGCCGTGGTCGGCGGCCGACGCGCGCACGTGCCGGGCTGCGCCGACCGGTTCCTCGAGCCCACGCTCCTGGCCGGCGTCACGCCCGACATGCGCTGCTTCCGGGAAGAGACCTTCGGCCCGGTGGCCCCGGTCTGCGCGTTCGAGCACGAATCCGACGCCGTGCGCATGGCCAACGACACGCCCTACGGCCTGGCCGCCTACGTCTGGACGCGTGACGGCGCACGCATCATGCGGATGCCGGAAGCGCTCGAGTACGGCATCGTCGGCGTGAACGATGCGCTGCCCGCGGTCGCGCAGGCCCCCTTCGGCGGCGTCAAGCAGAGCGGGCTTGGCCGCGAGGGCGGACGCCAAGGAATCGAGGAATACCTCGACCTCCGCTACGTCAGCTGGCGGATCGGGGCGTAGCCCTTACTTCTTCCCGTCCGTGAGTCTTGCCGTGTCGGCCACCCGGTCGGCCGCCTTGTTGGCAAGCTGCGAGATCTTCTTGAGCTCGTCGAGGTCGCGCAGCGCCGCCAGCTTGTTCAGGAACTTGATCGCGACGAACACGCTGAAGGCGATGATCAGGAACTGGATGATCGTGTCGATGAACGCGCCGTAGCGGATCGCGACCGCCGCCTGCGCAACCACGCCGTCCTTCGCCTCGACCGCAGGGCGGATCACCCACTGCAGCTCGTTGAAGTTCACCCCGCCGATCGCCCAGCCGAGCGGCGGCATGAAGATGTCGGACACGATGGAGTTCACCACCTTGCCGAAGGCGGCGCCGATGATCACGCCCACCGCGAGGTCGAGCGCGTTTCCCTTGACGGCGAAATCGGTGAATTCCTTGATGAATCCCATGGTGTCTGCTCCCTGTGTTGGGCGAGGAGAATAGCGCCTGCCCATGCACGCGAAGTTCGCGTCCGCTCAGTACGCGCCCTCGGGGATGACTCCGGGGGTTGCTTCGTCGAAAGCACGCACCTTGGCGCGCCATGACTCGAGCGCGTCCGCGGGCACGCCGCCCGCATCCGCCGCCGCCCAGTCGCGGTAGAGCTGGAACACGGCAAGCAGCGCCGCCGACCTTCGCCGTGCGTCGATGTCGAGCGGCTCGAGCGCCGCCCATGCCGCCAGCAGCGGCGCCTCGGCCTCCTGCCAGCGCTTCGCCGCCACCAGCGCGCGACCCATCGCCATTCGCGCCGCCGCCAGGAGCCACGGATCGGTCTCCGGCGCGCGCTCGAGGATGGCCACCGCCCGGCCACCCGCCCCGACGGCCTCGTCCACCTTGCCCTGGTCGCGGCAGAGCGACGCGATGTTGAGCCACGCGATGCCGGCATCGGCACCCTGCCCCGCGCCCGACGCCTCGAGCACGCGCAGCGCCTCGCGCTGGACCGACTCGCCTTCCGCGAACTCCTTGCGCGCCCGGAGCACCAGCGCCAGGTTCCCGAGCACGCTGGCGCGGTTCGGGTGGTCCTTGCCGGCGAATCGCTCGACCAGCGCCAGCGCCTGCCGCCCGTGCCGCTCGGCGTCCTCGAGCTTTCCGGCCACCCGTTCCGCCGTTGCCAGGTTGTGCAGCTCGAACATCGCGCGGTAGCCGCCGGCCGTGCCGAGCGATTCGTTGATGCGGATCGCTTCCTCGAGCGCGGAGCGCGCGCCGTCGAGGTCGCCGCGGTCGATGCGGACGATGCCCAGGTTGTTGAGCGCCGCGGCGAGGTCTTCCTGCGATCCTGCCATCGGGCGAAGCGCCGCCACGGACTCCTCGAGGACCGCCTGCGCACGGGCCAGGTCGTTTCCTTCCGTGCGCAGCGACTCTCCGAGCGCCGACTTCGCGCGCGCCGAATCCCGCGCGGCATCCGGCGAGCGTGCCGCCGCCGACATCGCCCGGTCCGCGAATGCGATGGCCTCGACGCCGCGGCGCACGTTGGCAAGCAGGCTCGATGCCTGGATGGCGACCGCGCACTCCACCGCGGGAGCCGGCGGATCCGCCGATGCCAGCGCGTCGAGGGCCTGCCCGTACTCCCGCAGCGCCTCGTCGGTCATCCCGATGCCCGCGAAGGCATCGCCGATCACGCGGCGGATCTCGGCGCGCTCGAGCGCCGCATCCTCGAGCGCCCCGCCGTCGAGGTCGGCCACCGCACGCGCGAGCGTCTCGCGCACGGTCACGTCCGGCCGGCCGTCCTGCTGCGTCGGATCGGCGCCCTTGATGACGCCCGCGAGGTACTCCAGGATCCGGGCGCTCTGCTGTGCGCGTCGGTCGGCGCGACGCTCGGCGGCACGCGCGGCGTCGGCGGCACGCAGCGACAGCACCGTCGCCACCAGCATCGCCAGCCCGACGACCGCAATCGCACCCGCCGCCGCGCGGTGACGGTGCGCCCATCGCCGCGCGGCGCGCCACCGGGAGGTGCGCAGCGCCAGCGGGTCTTCGCCGGCCAGCCACCGCCGGAGGTCGTCGTGCAGCGCCGCCACCGACGGGTAGCGCTCCTCCGGGTCGTGCGCGACCGCACGCAGGCAGATGGCGTCCAGCGCATCGTCGAGCCCCCGGCATCGACCGGCCACGCCCGACGGCGGCGGCGGGAAGACCGAGCGGATCGCCCCCGCCAGCGCGGACCTCCCGCCGGCCCGCAGCCGGTCAGGCGCGCGCGGCAGGCGACGCGCGAGCAATTCGTACAGGATCACGCCCATCGAGAACGCATCGTTGCGCGTGTCAGGCACGCCGCCCTCGGCCTGCTCGGGGGCCATGTACTCCGGGGTGCCGAGCAGCTCGCCCTGCACGGTGCGCTGCCCGCCGCCCTCGGAGAACGTCGCATCGGCGAGCTTCGCGACCCCGAAGTCGATCACGCGCGGCCGCGCACGCCCGCTGGCATCGTCGACGAGCACGTTGGCCGGCTTCAGGTCGCGGTGGATGATCCCGCGGCGGTGCGCATGCTCGACCGCGTCGCACGCGGCGCACGCCAGTTCCACCCGGGCACGGGCATCGAGCGCGCGCTCCTCGGCGAACTGCGTGATCGGGAGCCCCGCGATGAAGGGCATCGCAAACCACGGCCGGCCGTCGGCGAGCGTGCCGGCATCGAGGAGCGGCGCGATGCCCGGGTGGTCGAGGGAAGCGATCGCCTGCTGCTCGATGCGGAATCGCGCCGCCGCCGCGGGCGACCCGATCGCGTCGGACAGCACCTTGACCGCAACCAGCCTTCGCACGGGGTGCTCCTGGATGCCGACGAACACCTCGCCGAATCCGCCCGACCCGAGCGGCTGCAGCAGCACGTAGCGGCCGGCGGATCCATCGCCGCCGTCGACCGCGCGCACCACCTCTTGGCGAAGCGCGCCGAGCGCCGAGTCGACGCGGCCGGCCGCCGTCCCCAGCGCGCGAAGCATGCGCCGGGCGGAATCGCGCACCGGCGCGCCCACGTCGGCCCGGGACGCGATCCACGACTCCCGCTCTCCCGCCGGACGCCCGATCGCCTCCAGGAAGAGCGACTCCGCCGGATCGACCGACTCGCCTGCACTTGCCGCCGGACCCCCTTGCATGCGCAAATCCTATGGGCGGGCCGGGAACTACGATGTTTCCCCCTTCGACCCGACCCCGAGGACCACGAACCATGCCCCGCACCGCCGCCCGACGTCGCCCCGCCGCCGCCCCGAACCGCACGCGCACCGAGACCGACAGCATGGGCTCGATGATCGTGCCCGCCGACGTCCTCTACGGCGCCACCACGCAGCGCGCGGTGCTCAACTTCCCGGTGAGCGGCCGGCCGGTGCCGCCGCAGGTGATCGCGGCGTACCTCGAGCTGAAGCGCGCCTGCGCCACCGCCAATGCCCGCCTGGGCACCCTGCCGCGCGACGCCTCGCGCTCCATCGTCGACGCCTGCGAGCGCCTGCTCGAGGACTTCGCCGACCGGCGGGGCGAGGTGATGCGCCACTTCCCGATCGACGTCTTCCAGACCGGCTCGGGTACCAGCACCAACATGAACGTGAACGAGGTGATCGCGAACGTCGCGAGCGTCTCGGCCGGCAAGGCGATCGGGTCGAAGGACCCGCTGCACCCGAACGACCACGTCAACTGCGGGCAGAGCTCGAACGACACCTTCCCCACCGCGATGCAGGTGGCGGGAGCCGTCGCGATCCACGACCGGCTGATCCCCTCGCTCGCCGCGCTCGCGAAGTCGCTGCGCGCGAAGTCGCGCGCGTGGGACCGGCACGTGAAGATCGGCCGCACGCACCTGATGGATGCGACGCCGATCCGCGTCGGCCAGGAGTTCAGCGGCTATGCCGCGGCCGTCGAGCTGGGCCTCGAGCGCGCCGCCCGCGCGCGCGACGTGCTGGCGCACAACCTGCCCATCGGCGGCACCGCCGTCGGCACCGGCATCAACGCGCACCCGAAGCTCGGCCGAACGGTGAGCGCGCTGCTCAGCAAGGACCTCGGCATCCGGTTCAGTGAGGCGGGCAACCACTTCGAGGCACAGGCCACGCGCGACTGCGTGGTCGAGGCGAGCGGCATGCTGCGCACGATCGCCGTCAGCCTGACGAAGGTGGCCAACGACATCCGCTGGCTCGGCAGCGGTCCCCGCTGCGGCCTCGGCGAGCTGGTGCTGCCGGCCACGCAGCCCGGCAGCAGCATCATGCCGGGCAAGGTGAACCCGGTCATCTGCGAGAGCGTGATGATGGTGTCGTGCCGCGTGGTCGGCAACGACGCGACCATCGCCACCGCCGGCCTCGGCGGCGTCGGCAGCCTGCTCGAGCTGAACGTCGCGATGCCGGTGATCGCCGACGCGCTGATCGACTCGATCGAGCTCCTGGCGAACGCGTGCGACATGTTCCGCACCAAGTGCATCGACGGCCTGGAGCTCCATGCCGACGCGACGCGCACGGTGGAGCGCAGCCTGATGATGGTCACGAGCCTCGCCCCGGTGATCGGCTACGACCGCGCAGCGCAGGCGGCGAAGGATGCCTACAAGTCGGGCGAGACGATCCGCGAGCACGTCCTGCGCCACAAGCTGGTGGAGCCGAAGCAGCTCGACCGGCTGCTGAACCCGGCCGACATGACCAAGCCCGGCGGCAAGGGGCCGGGCGGCGGCTGATTACTGGCTCATAACCAAGCCAGTCCGTCCGCAGACACCCGCCTCGCGAACGAATTTCCGGACAATCCGTCCGCCGGATTTGTTTGCTTCCGCCCGAAGCGGGGGCATCCTGCAATTGCCGGAACGTCTCGTTCCCGGCGTGCCCGTTTCGAGAGTCGGTACAGAGAGGAAGGAAAGGGTGTCGCACATGCGACAGATCGTTGCACTTGCAGCCGGACTGACGCTGATGGCCGCCTCGGCGGCGTCCGCGGGCATCCCCTGGTACAGCAACGCGCCGAAGCCGGCGGTGCCGGACC
>JBEITQ010000026.1:0-13472 GCA_040374835.1 Phycisphaeraceae bacterium
CACCGGCACCTCGACCGTCGCCTCGCCCTTGGGCGGCACCGAGGCCTGGAGCGCCCCGCGCGCCGCGCGCACCACCGCGCGCGACTCGCGCGCCATCGTGTGCGCGTTGTCGGTGTCGGCGAGCACGTGGCTCGTCCAGCCGTTGCTGCCCGCGCCCGGTGCGGCGCCGGCGAGCCCGCCGAGCCCCGACGTCCACCATGCGATCCGCCCGTCGCGGCCCTCGACCACGCCCGGCGGGTCGAGCGTCACGGTGATCGGCACGTCGGTCGGGTTTCGCACGGCGAGCGTCGCGCGCGCGGGCGTGGGGCGCTCGATCGAGGCGGGGTCGGGCACGTTCCCCGAGGCGCGCACCGCGGGGTCGGGGTTGCGCAGGGCATGCACGCGGTCCTGGTCCACGCGCAGCACGAAGTCCTCGGGAAGCACGAGCCCCACCGGCTGGTGCCACACGCGCAGCGCTCCGCCCTCGGTGCAGTCCACGAAGGTGAGGTGCTGCAGCTGCCCGGCAAGCGGCGGCTGGTCGATCATCCCGCCGCACGTGCCGAGGATGTGGTACTGCACGCCCCCGACGTCCGGGTCGCGCTGCATCGAGTGGAAATGGCCGGCGATCACCGCATCGACGCCGTGCCGTTCGAGGAGGGGCTGCACCTGCGTGTCCCACTGGGAGGACCTCGAGCGCCACATCGGCCGGTGCATCAGCAGGAAGATCGGCTTGCCCCGGGCCGCGGCCCGGGGAAGCTCCGCCTCGAGCCACGCGCGCTGCGCGGGCGCGAAGCGGATCGTGCGCCCGTCGAGCGCATCGTCGCTGAAGAGGATGATGGCCGTCGCCAGGTCGAGGTCCACCGCGTACCAGAGCGGGCCGAAGCGCGCGCGGTAGCGCTGCGCGAACGAGTCGTCGCCGGCCGTGCGCGTGCCCGAGATCACGTCGTGGTTGCCGGCGGTCGGGTAGAAGCGCATCCCGCGCAGCGCGCCCACGATGCCCAGGTACTCGTCCACCTCGCCCTCGTAGCGCTCGGCCGAGCGCGTGTAGCCCTGCACCATGTCCCCGACCGTGAAGACGGCATCCGGCCTCGCCACGTTCAGGTCCGCCACCGCCGCCTTCAGGTAGGGGATGCCCCACGCACGGCCGGTGGTCCGGTCGGGAAGGATCGCCACGCGCTGGACGCGCGGGTGACCGGTGTCGGCAACCACCTGTCCCTCGACGCCGCGGCCGTCGGCGTCGCGTGCGAACGGGGCGAGGGCGGGCGAGGCGGCCGGCGGATCGGCGCGCTCGGCGACGAGGGCGGCCAGGGTGACGCAGGCGGCGGCAAGGAGCATCGGCGCATTGTCGCCGGGCGCGCGCGGCGGCGCCGGGCGATCAGGCGTCGGCGGGGCCCGGGAACGGGATCGCCGGCCCGCGCACCACGGTCTCGCACGCCTGCGCCAGCTGCGCCGCGCACCGCGCGGAGCCGAAGCGCGCGGCCGTCCGCACCGAGGCCTCGGCCCCGATCCGCGTGGACACCTCGGGATTCCGCAGCCCCGCCGAGAGCAGCGTGCCCCAGACGCGGGCGTCGCGCTCCTCGGCCACCAGCGCCGTCACGCCGTCGATCAGGTGGTCGGCCATCGGGTCCTCGAGCGCCACGACGCAGCGGCCCATCGCCATCGCCTCCAGCACGATCGAGCGCGTGCCGCCGACCGCCTCGGGCAGCGCCACCACGCCGCAGGCGAGCGCCAGCGGCCGGATCGACTCGAGGCTGGTGACGCCGTTCAGGACGCGCTGCACCCGCAGCTCGCGCGCGAGCGACCAGAGCTTCGGGTCATGGCCCGGCGGCAGCTCGATCGCTACCTGAAGGTCGGGCATCGTGGGCATGAGCGAGGCGATCGCCGAGAACACGGCGCGGTACGCGCCGTCGTCGCGGCCCGGGCCCGCGATCGCGATGCCCTCGGCGGGCGGGGGCGGCGTCCGCCCGCCGTCCGGCGTGGCGACCCCCAGGGGGAGCACCGTGGTCAGGTCGTCGCCTACCACGCGCGCCGCACGGAGCGCCACCGGCCCCGTCGAGGCGCCCACGAGATCGAGCCGATCGGCATGCCTTCGAAGCGGCGTCGCGTCCAGTTCGCGCGCGGTCGACACCATGGCGACGAGCCCGGCGTCGAGGTCGCGGGCGAGTTCCGCGGCGGCCTCGAAGGCACGGGGCCCGAAGCTCACGAAGGCGTCCGGCTTGTCCTCCTCGAGTTCCGAGCTCAGCGCGCCCAGCCGCGATGCGCGGAAGAGCGGCGACCCCGCGAAGTCGTACGCGCTCACCGGGATGAGCCGCGAGAGCGGCGCGTCGTCGCGCGCGACCGGCAGCACGCGTCGCACGCGCACGCCCTCGGCCACGAGGGCCACCGCCAGGCGCTGCCGGGCGGCGCCGTCCTGCACCAGGCGGTCGGGGTCGATCACGAAGGCGAGGTGCATCCGCTCCGCTCCAGCGGCTCGAGCGCCGCAGCCATGGCCTCGGGAATCCGCATCGGCCGGCGCGTCGAGAGGTCGACGAGCGCCCACCGCGTCGCGGCCGAGCAGACGATGCGCCCGTCCGGCCGCGCCACCACCGTGTCGCGCCAGCTGGTGGTGCGCCCCATCGAGCGCACCCACGTGAAGGCGACCAGCTCGTCGCCGGGGAACGCCTCGGACTCGTAGTCGACCTCGTGCCGCGCGACGAACCACATGTGGCCGGCCGCGGCCATCGAGGCGCGCGTGAAGCCGGCGGCGTCCGCATGGAGCTCGGCGGCGCGGTCGAGCCAGCGCACGTACTCCACGTTGCTGACGTGCGCCACGGTGCGGCTGGTCTCGTCGCTCGCGGCACGCAGCCTGAGCGCGAAGGGCCTCGGGTGCGGCACCTCGATGCCCGCGGAGGGGCGGAGGCCGGGAGCCGGCTGCATGTCCGGGAGCCGTGCGCTCACGCGGGGGCCTTCCCGGCACCCGGGTCGATCGAGCGCAGGTACGACCAGCTGAAGATCCCGGTCGAGTGGCCGTCGCTGAAGCGAATGCGGATGGCGTAGTTGCCGACCAGCTCGGCGTCGACCGCGGAGAGCGGCCCGGTCGCCCGGCCTACAGGGAGCACCGTGAGCGGGTTGCGGGCCATCTCCTCCCGGAGCGCCTTGGCGTCGGCGCTGGGACTCGCGCGCCGCAGGTGCGCCACCGGGTAGAAGCTCTTCACCCCGTCGTCCCACGTGACCTCCAGGCCGCGCGCGCGGTCGAGGTCGAGGTGCACCGGGCGGGGCGTCGGCGCCGTCGCGTCCATCGCGGGCAGTCTAGGTCTGGCCCGGTCGCCGCCGGGACCTAGACTCGCGCGCCCATGCCCGACGCCAGCCATGCCGCCGACCGACTCCTCGACCGCATTGCGCGCGCGGGAGCGCCCATCTGCGTCGGCCTCGATCCCGTCGCCGAGAAGCTGCCGGCGGCACTCCGGCCCGCGTCCGGCGACGCGGCGGCGGCCGACGCGGTCGAGCGCTTCTCGATCGGCGTCCTGGACGCGGTGCGCGGCATCGCGCCCGCGGTCAAGGTGCAGGCCGCCTGCTTCGAGCGCCACGGCCCGGCCGGCGCCGCGGCGATCGCGCGGGTCCTCTCGCACGCGGCGGCCGCGGGCTTCGAGGTGATCCTCGACTTCAAGCGCGGCGACATCGGCGTCAGCGCCGACCACTACGCCGCCTCGGCGCGCGGCCCCTTCGCCGCGCGCTGGACCACGGTCAGCGCGTACCTGGGCACCGACTCGATCACGCCGTTCCTCGCGCCGGGCCACGGCGCGTTTGCGCTGGTGCGCACGTCGAACCCCTCGGGCGATGCGGTGCAGTCCCTCGGCCTCGCCGACGGCCGTACGGTGGCGGAGGCGGTGGCGGACCTCGTGGCCGCCGCGGGCGCGCCGCATGTCGGCGCAGGCGGCTTCAGCTCCCTCGGTGCCGTCGTCGGCGCCACGAAGCGCGCCGATGCCGCGGCGCTCCGAGCCCGCATGCCGGCACAGATCTTCCTGGTGCCGGGCTACGGCGCGCAGGGCGGTGGCGTCGACGACGTCCTGCCGTGCTTCCATGCCGACGGCCGGGGCGCGATCGTCACCGCGAGCCGATCGGTGATCTACGCCTTCGACGCCGGTGACCGCGACTGGGCGGGCGCGGTGCGCCTCGCGGCCGAGCGCTTCCGCGACGAGATCGCCGCGGGACTCGGGGTGCGCGCATGAAGGGCGGCTGGACGCTCGGCGCGTTCCTCGCCACGCTGCTTGCGGCGCTGGTCGCGGTACCGGTCATCGCGCGCCGGGACGTGCCCGTGCCGCCGCCCGACGCCGCGAAGGTCATCGTCATCACGCCGCACAACGAGCAGATCCGCCAGGAGTTCGGCGACGCCTTCGCGCGCTGGCACCAGGCGCGCTTCGGAACGCCCGCGGGCGTCGTCTGGAACACCCCGGGCGGGACCAGCGAGATCCGCAAGATCCTGGAGGCAAGCACCGTCGCGGCGCTGCGGGACGGCGTGCCGGTCGGCGGCAACGCCGACCTCTTCTTCGGCGGCGGCACCTACGAGTTCGAGCAGCTGAAGAAGCCGATGTCGGTCGAGGTGGGCGGCGAGCGGCGCTCGGCGTCGGTGCTCGCGCCGGTCGAGCTCGATCCCGCGTTCCTCGCCTCGGTCTACGGCGACAACGACGTCGGCGGCCGGCCGATGCGCGATCCGGACGGCTGCTGGTTCGGCGCGGCGCTCAGCGCGTTCGGCATCGTGTGGAACCGCGAGTCGCTCGACCGCCTCGGCGTGCCCGCGCCCACGGGCTGGGCGGCGCTTGCCGACCCGCGGCTCGAGGGCCAGGTGGCGATGGTGAACCCCGCGCAGAGCGGCAGCGTCGCCACCGCCATGGAGACCATCCTGCACCGCGAGGGATGGCTGCGCGGCTGGGCGATCCTGCGCCGCGCCGCGGCGAACGCGCGCAGCGTGTCGGCGAGCGCCACGCGCGCGCCCATCGAGGTCTCGCAGGGCGAGGCGGCGATCGCGCTCTGCATCGACTTCTACGGCCGCTACCAGCAGCAGGTGGTGGCCGACGGCGGCTCCCCCGGCCGCGTGGGCTACATGGACCCGGTCGGCATGACCGCGATCGACCCCGACCCGATCGCCATGCTCCGCGGTGCGCCGCACCCCGAGACCGCGCGGCGCTTCATCGAGTTCGTCCTCTCGCCAGAGGGCCAGCGCCTCTGGCAGTACCCCGTCGGTGCCGAGGGCGGCCCGCGGATGCACGCGCTGCGCCGCATCCCGGCGAGCCGCGCCGTGCACGCGGCCGACCGCGCGCGGTTCATCGACCAGGTGGACCCGTGGGAGATCGCGCGGGCGATCCCGAACCCCGACCCGAACGTGCGCAGCTTCGTGGCGCCCCTCTTCGTGGCGATGGCGATCGACTGCCGGTCGCTCGCGCGCGGGGCCTGGGCCGCGGTGGCCGCGCACCCGGCCTACCCGCGCGACGGCACCGTGCTGCGCGCCGACGAGGCGCGCGACCCGCAGCTGCGCCGCATGCTCGAGGCCTTCGACGCGATGCCCGCGGTACCTGCGCCCGGCGGGGCCACGCTCGTCCTCGACACGCCCGCGAACCTCGCCGCGGTCCGTGACGGCTGGCTGCGGGGCAAGTGGGCGGAGGCAGGCCTCTGGAACCCGCTCGATCCGCCGGCGGACGTCCTGCGCCGCATGTTCGCCGAGCAGGTCGCCGCGCGCATGCGCGAGGTGATCGCGATCTCGCGGGAGACCGGCGGATGAGCGCCCCCCGCGCCGCGGTCCTCTCGATCGGCGACGAGCTCGTCCTCGGCACCACGCTCGACACGAACGGGCGCACGGTGTCGGAGGCGCTGCGCGAGGCGGGCCTCGACGTCGTCGAGCACCGCACCGTGCGCGACGACCGCGCCGCGATCGCGGCCGCCATGCGCGACCTCGCCGCCGCATGCGACGTCCTCGTCTCGACCGGCGGCCTCGGCCCCACCGACGACGACCTCACGCGCGATGCGCTCAACGACCTCTGCGACGCCGGCGCGCCCATGGTGGAGGATCCCCGGTCCCGCGCCGACCTCGAGGCGTGGTTCGCCGGCCGCGGCCGCACGATGGCGGCGATCAACCTGCGCCAGGCGATGCGCCCGCGCGGCGCGCGCGCGATCCGAAACCCGGGCGGCACCGCGCCCGGCCTCGCCGCGACGTTGGGAACATGCCGCGCCTGGTGCCTGCCCGGCCCGCCGCGCGAGATGGTGCCGATGCTCGAAGGGGACGTGCTGCCGGCCGTGCGGCCCGCGGGAGCCCCCGCACTCGCCAAGTGCACCGTCGGCACCTATGGGCTGGGCGAGAGCTCGCTCGCCGAGCGCCTCGGCGCGCGCATGGCCCGCGACCGCGAACCGGCGGTCGGCACGACGGCGAGCGGCTCGATCGTCTCGATCCAGGTGGTGGCGCGCGGTCCGGACGCGCCGCGGCGCGCGGCCGAGGAGGCGGAGGCCTGCGCGGCGATCGCCGCGCCGTACGCGTTCGGCACCGACGGCGCCTCGCTCGCCTCGGCGCTCCTCGAGGAGTGCCGTGCCCGGCGGCGCACCGTCACGGTGGCGGAGAGCTGCACCGGCGGGCTGATCGGCGGCATGCTCACCGCCGTCGCCGGCTCGAGCGACTGCTTCCCCGGCGGATGGATCACCTACTCGAACGCGCTCAAGGCCTCCGAGGTCGGCGTGGCGCCCGAGACCATCGCGCGCCACGGCGCGGTCAGCGCGGAGACCGTCGCGGCGATGGCGTCGGGCGCGTGCGCGCGCGCCGGCGCCACCCTCGGCATCGCGGTGAGCGGCATCGCCGGTCCGGGCGGCGCGGTCGAGGGCAAGCCCGTCGGCACCGTGTGGATCGCCGTGCACGATGCCGCCACCGGCGAGACGCGCGCGCGCCGCTTCGAGTTCCCGGGACCGCGCGACATCGTGCGCGACCGCGCCTCGAAGGCCGCGCTGCAGCTGGCGCGCTGGACGCTCCGCGGGGAGGACGCGCCGCTCATCTGGGAGCGTGCGTGAGCCCGCCCGCGCCGCGGCCGATCGACCCGGACGTGCCGCCTGCGGCGCCCGTGCGGGCCTGGATCGCGCTCGGATCGAACGTGGGCGACCGTGCCGCGCACCTCGAGCACGCGTTCGACGCCATCGCACGGGTGCCCGGCGTGCATCGCGTGCGCCGCTCGTCGATCCGCGAGACCGACCCCGTCGGGCCGCCGGGCCAGGGGCCGTACCTGAATGCCGTGGCGGAGGTCGAGACGACGCTCGCCCCGCGCGCCGTGCTCGCGGCGCTCCTGGCCATCGAACGCGAGCGTGGCCGCGACCGCACGCAGGAGGTGCGCTTCGGCCCGCGCACCCTCGACCTCGATCTCCTGGCGTGGGGCGGTGCCGTCCCGGGCGGCCCGGAGGCGATCGACGTCCCCGGGCTCACGGTGCCGCACCCGCGGATGCATGCGCGCGCGTTCGTGCTGGAACCGCTGGCGGAACTGGCCCCGTCGCTTGCCCATGCGGCAGCCTCGGCGTGCGTACACTTTCCCGCCGAGCCCGACGCGCGGACGTGACCGCCCGCGGGACTCGCTGCCAGGAGCCTCCATGCGCATCCACGTCACGGCCGCCGCCGGCCTCGTCCTTGCCCTCGCCGCCCCGGTCCTCGCGCAGGACGGCGCCGCCCCGCCGGCCGGCGCCGTTCCGGGCATGCCGCTCATGCCCGCCAAGTCGCCCGTGAAGAGCCCCGCCGAGGGGTGGACGGATGCCGAGAAGGGCGCGGACCAGGTCGCCAAGGGCACCGCCGCGCTCGATGCGGCCCAGAAGGCCTACCAGGCCGCGCCCGAGATGACCGACCGCGCCGCCATCACGGTGCGCATGCCCGACGGCGAGCAGAACGAGACCATCGAGATGTCCTTCGGCAAGGGCAACGACATGGACGTCCGGATGGGCAGCCTGCAGATCATGGCGGTCGGCGACAGCGTCTACTTCGTTCCCGACCAGCCCGCCGACAAGTACCTCACCAAGAAGATCTCCACCAACGCGCACGCCACGCTCGGCGAGCTGCTGCCCGGGTTCTCGCTGCCGGCCCCGGACCTCGCGCTGCGCCAGCCGCTGCCGGGACGCCCGGTGGTCGAGGCCTTCGCCCTCGGCGGGATGGAAGGGATGGCCGTCAAGGGCTTCCGCGAGCGCAACGGCATGCAGGAGGTGCTGATCGGCACCAACGGCGCCGACGGCGTCGTGAGCCTCGACCCGAAGTCGAGCATGGTGAAGGGCGTGTCCGTCGTGTTCACGCCGGACGGCCTGCCGGCGGAATTCAAGATCGGCTTCGACGTGGCGCTGAACCCGGTGCTCGGCGCCCCGAAGACCCCGATCGCCTTCAGCGCGGGCACCCGCACCGCGGCGTCCGGCGTCGAGGAGCTGTTCGCCGCGCCGCCCGAGGCCGAGGAGCCCGAGAGCAAGGTCAAGGTCGGCGACGCCGCACCGGTCTCCGTGCTCGAGACGCTCGACGGCAAGACGATCGACCTCGCCGCGATGAAGGGCAAGGTCGTGGTCATCGACTTCTGGGCCACCTGGTGCGGCCCGTGCCGCAAGGGGCTGCCGCTCCTGCAGAAGTTCGCCGACGACATGAAGTCCAACGACAAGGTCGTCGTGCTCCCGGTCAACGTCTGGGAGCAGGAGAAGGGCGAGGCCCTGCGCAAGAAGGTCGGCGAGTGGTGGGAGAAGCAGAAGTACACGATGCAGGTCGCCCTCGACCCCGAGGCGAAGCTCATCGAGCAGTACGGCTTCAAGGGCATCCCCGCCTGCATCGTGATCGGCCCCGACGGCAAGCTGGTCTCCTCGCACATGGGCTACAGCGCGGACATGGGCGCGATGCTCACGGCCGAGGTGAACAAGGCGCTCGGCACGAAGTGATCCCGCTCCCGCAGCTCGACGGTCGCCACAGCGAGGCGCGCGCCCGGATCGCCGGTGCGCTCGCCTCGCTTGGCTGTCGGGACGTGCGGGTCTCGCGCGCGGAGCGGCTGCTCTACGCCACCGACGCGAGCATCTACCAGGTCGACCCGATCCTCGCGGTGGTGCCGCAGGACGTGGACGAGGCGGTCCGCGTGGTGCAGTGGTGCGCCGGCAACGGCGTGCCCGTGCTGCCGCGCGGCGGCGGCACGAGCCTGAACGGCCAGGCGGTGAACGCGGCGGTCGTGGTGGACCTCGGCGCCCACTGCCGCCGCGTGACCTCGGTCGACGCCGCTGGCCGGCGGGCGTGGGTCGAGCCGGGCGTGGTCATCGAGCGGCTCAACATGGAGCTGGCGCCGCTCGGGCTGATGTTCGCGCCCGACCCGGCCACCTCGAGCCACAACGCGGTGGGCGGCGCGATCGGCAACAACTCGGCCGGCATGCGCAGCATCATGTTCGGGCGCACGGTGGAGAACCTGCACGCCCTCGACGTGGTGCTCGCCGACGGCACGGTCCACCGCCTGGCCGAGGGTTCGTGCGAGCGCGACCCCGCCCAGCGCCGGATCGCCGAGCGCATGCGCGACGTGGTCCTGCCGCTGCGCGGGGAGATCCGCGCCCGATTCCCCCGGATCCTCCGCCACGTCGACGGATACAACCTCGACCTCTTCCTGGACCAGCTCGAGCGATCGACCCCCGGCACGTTCGACCGCGTGAACCTGGCCCACCTCGTGTGCGGCTCCGAGGGCACGCTCTGCACCATGGTCGGCGCCGAGGTGAAGCTCGTCCCGACGCCGAAGGCGAAGGGCCTCGCGATCATGGGCTTCGCCACGGTCGACGACGCGCTCGCGGCGCTCGCCGCGATGATCGCGACGGGGCCGGCCGCGGTCGAGCTGATCGACGACGTCATCATCGACCTCGCGCGCGAGAACCGCGAGTACGCCTCCTACGTCGAGCTGATGCCGCGCCCCGCGGGGAGCCCGCTCGGGGCCGTCATGTACGTCGAGTACTTCGGGCAGTCGCCCGCGGAGGTGGACGCGAAGCTCGCCGACCTGCGCGCGCGGCTGCCTGCGCAGCCCATGGAGCAGTACGTCGACGCCCGCCGAATGGCCGAGGCGTGGAAGCTGCGAAAGGCGGGCGAGCCGCTCCTCCACGGCGTGCCCGGGGTCCGCAAGCCGCTCGGCTTCGTCGAGGACACCGCGGTCGACCCGGCGAAGCTGCCCGGGTTCATCCGGGAGTTCAAGGCGATCCTCGCGCGCCACGGGACGCGCGCCAGCTTCTACGCGCACGCGAGCGTCGGCTGCCTCCACATTCGCCCGATGCTCGCGCTCACCGACCCGGACGACCGCCGGCGCATGGTCGAGATCGGCCGCGAGGTGACCGACCTCGTCGTCCGCTACGGCGGTGCGCTCAGCGGCGAGCACGGCTCGGGCCGCTCGCGCACGGCGCTCCAGAAGCGCTACTTCGGCGAGCCCATCTGCCGCGCGCTGGCGGACATCAAGGCGATCTGGGACCCGCGGGGCATCATGAACCCGGGCATCAAGGTCGACGTCGACCGCGAGGACATGCCGGTCGAGGACCTGCGCATCGCCCCCGGCGGGCGTCCTGCCCACGTGCCCGCGGTGGAGACGTTCTTCGACTACGAGCAGCAGGACGGCTTCGGCCACGCCGTCGAGATGTGCAACGGCGCCGGACTCTGCCGCAAGCTGCAGGGCACGGTGACGATGTGCCCCTCCTACCAGGCCACGCTCGACGAGCGCCACTCGACGCGCGGCCGCGGGAACCACCTCCGGCTGGCCATCACCGGGCAGCTGGGGGAGGGCGGCAAGCCCGACTGGAACAGCCCCGAGGTGCAGGAGACCCTCTCGCTCTGCCTCAGCTGCAAGGCCTGCAAGAGCGAGTGCCCCTCGAACGTCGACATCTCGAAGCTCAAGGCCGAGTACGCCGCGCAGGGCTTCGCGCGCGCGGGCCGCGTGCCGCTGCGCACGCGCGCGTTCGGGCGCGTGCGCGGGACGAACCGGCTGCTGTCGCGGCTCTGGCCGCTCGCGAACCTGGCCAACCGCCTGCCGTTCGTGCGGGCCGTGCAGTCGTGGGTGCTCGGGATCGACCCGCGTCGCTCCATGCCGCCCTACGCCGAGCCGCTCGACCGCTGGTACGCCCGCCGCGGCAGCCGCGCCGCCGCCGGCGCCCCGGCGGTGGTCCTGTTCCCCGACTGCTTCACCATGTACAACGAGCCGCGCGTCGGTCAGGCGGCGATCGAGCTGCTCGAGGCGTTCGGCTACCGGGTCGAGCTGCCGCAGCTCGGCTGCTGCGGCCGGTCGCTCATCTCGACCGGCATGCTTGCGGAGGCCTCGCGCGAGTGCCGGGCCACCGCCGAGGGGCTGATGGCCGCCGTCGACCGCAGTGGCGCGGTGGCCGTGGTGGGCTGCGAGCCCAGCTGCATGAGCGCCATCCGCGACGACTGGCTGGAACTCCGCATGGGGGTCGACCGGGCACGCCTGCGCGACCTCGCCGCGCGCAGCTTCCTGGTCGAGGAGTTCCTGGAACGGCGCTGGGAATCGCATCCCGCGCGGCCGCGGAAGCCCGCGTTCGCACCCGGCAAGGTCGCGCTCCACGCGCACTGCCACCAGAAGGCGCTGTGGGGCGCGGAGTCGAGCGCGGCCATCCTGCGGCGCTACTTCGGCGCCGACCTCGAGGTGCTCGGGACCGGCTGCTGCGGCCTGGCCGGGAGCTTCGGGTTCACCCGGGAGCGCTACGACCTCTCGATGCGCATCGGCGAGCTCGGCGTCCTGCCGGCGGTGCGGGCGCGCGCCGACGCCACGGTCTGCGCGCCCGGCACCAGCTGCCGCCACCAGATCCACGACGGCGCGGGGCGCGAGGCGCTCCATCCGGTCGAGGTGCTCGCGCGCATCCTCTGCTGACCGGCGCGGCGCGGTTCGCGTAGGATTGCGCGACATGGACAGCGCTTCCAACGAACCCGTCGCGCTCGCCGAGGACGGCACGGGCCCGGTCGACATCCGCGGCTCCCGCGTGCTGGTGGTCGACGACAACCCCCAGAACACCGAGCTCGTCCAGGCCTACCTCGAGTCCCTCCCCGTCGAGATCGCCTCCGCCGTCGACGGCGTCGAGGCCATGCAGGCTGCCGAGCGGTTCCGCCCCGACCTCATCCTGCTCGACGTGATGATGCCCCGGATGTCGGGGTTCGAGGTCTGCCAGAAGATCAAGTCGAACCCCGCGCTGCGCGACACCGTGGTCATCATGGTGACCGCGCTCCACGAGGTCGGCGACTTCGAGCGCGCCGTCGAGTGCGGCTGCGACGACTTCCTCACCAAGCCCGTCAACAAGCTGGAGCTGGTGACCCGGGTCCGCAGCCTGCTGCGGGTGCGCGCGCTGAAGCGGATGCTCGAGGAACTGAAGCGCAGCCAGGGCTGACCCGGCGGCCGGCGGGTCGCCCGCCGCTCACGCGCCGAGGTCGACCACCTTCATCGACACCAGGTCCTGGACGTCGATCAGCCCGATCGGCTGGCCGTCGTGGCCGACCACCGGGATCTCGTCGAGCCGGCGCTCGCGCACCAGCTGCACGGCGTCGCGCACCAGCGCGTCGGCGGGCAGGGCGGTCGGGCGCACGGTCATCACTTCGCGCACGGGGCGCCCGAGCAGCGATGCACCCAGCTCGTTCATGCGCCGGCGCAGGTCGCCGTCGGTGAAGATCCCCGCCAGCCGGCCCGCGTCGTCGACGACGAGCAGCGCGCCCGCACGCCGTCCGTCCCCGGTCGTGCGCAGCGCGTCGGCCACGGTCACGCCCTCGCGGACGGTGGAGAGGTTCTCCCCGACCCGGAAGCGAAGCACCTCGGTCACGCCCCGCAGGCCGGCGCCCAGCGCGCCGCCCGGGTGCCGCCGGCGGAAGTCGTCGGCCTGGAAGTTGCGCCGGCGGCTGACGGCGAGCGCCAGCGCGTCGCCCATCGCGAGCATCGCGGTGGTGCTGGCCGTGGGCGCCAGGTTCATCGGGCACGCCTCGACCACGTCCCCGATCGCCAGGTGCGCGTCGCAGAGGCGCGCGAGGTGGGTCTGGTGGTTGCAGCTGATCCCGATCCGGGCGATGCCGTCGGTGCGCAGGATTGCGGCCAGGTTCACCAGCTCCTCGGTGCCGCCGGAATAGCTCAGGAGGAGGGCCACGTCGCCCGGCCGCACCCGGCCCAGGTCGCCGTGCATCGCCTCGCTCGGGTGGGTGAAGTGGCTGGGGACCCCCAGGCTCGACAGGGTGGCGGCGATCTTCTGCCCGATCAGGCCGCTCTTTCCCATGCCGGACACCATGACGTGTCCGGTGCAGCGTTCGACCATGCCGATCGCGGCGGCCCACCGCCCGGCGTCCTCGCCGGCGGCGCGCTCGGCGGCGCGGCGCACGGCGTCGGCCTCGGCGAGCATCGCCTCGCGCAGGAACGCCGCCTCGTCGGGAGCGCCCCGGTCGGCGGCGGCGCGGTCGGGCGTGGCCTTCGGCACGGTCATGGCCCGAGTCTACCCCTGCCGCGCGGTACGCTCACCGCCAATGGCGCTGCAGG
>JBEITQ010000054.1:0-9647 GCA_040374835.1 Phycisphaeraceae bacterium
AAGTCCTACGGCGAGAAGCTGCTCCTCGACGACGTGAGCTTCTCGATCCCCGCCGGCGCGATCGTCGGCATCATCGGGCCGAATGGCGCCGGCAAGACGACCCTCTTCCGCATGATCACGGGAAGCGAGCGGCCCGACGGCGGCGAGCTGCGCGTGGGAGAGAGCGTGAAGCTCGCCTACGTCGAGCAGAGCCGCGAGACGCTGCCCAACGACAGGAACCTCTGGGAGGCGATCTCGGGCGGAGACGAGAAGATCATGCTCGGCGGCGTGGAGACCAACAGCCGGGCCTACGTGGCGCGGTTCGGCTTCACCGGGACCGACCAGTCGAAGATCGTCGGGAACCTCTCCGGCGGCGAGCGCAACCGCGTGCACCTCGCGCGCATGCTGCGGCAGGGCGCGAACGTCATCCTGCTCGACGAGCCGACCAACGACCTCGACGTCAACACCATGCGCGCCCTCGAGGAGGGCATGGAGAACTTCGGCGGCTGCTGCGTGGTGATCAGCCACGACCGCTGGTTCCTGGACCGCGTGGCGACCCACATCCTGGCCTTCGAGGGCGACAGCAAGGTGTTCTTCTTCAACGGCAACTACTCGGCCTACGAGGACGACCGCCGGCGCCGGCTGGGCATCCCGGCCGACGCGGCGCCGAGGCGCCTGCAGTACCGCGCGCTCACCCGCTGAGCGCAGGGAAGCTGCCGCAGGCCGTTCGCGCGGGCCGGGTCCTATCCTCCGCGCCATGACCTCGGCCCGCCTCATCGCCGGCATCCCCGCCGCCAACCGGAGCCTCTACCACGCGGTCCGCTTCGGGGTGGGCGACCCGGCCGCCTGCATCGACTTCCTGCACGACGGCCGCCCCCCGCACCGGGTGTTCATCTGCCGGGACATCGAGATGGATCGTGCCCGGAAGCAGGCCCGTGCCGACGCCGTCGCGTGCCCGCGCGACTTCGAGCCCGCGGGGGGCCTTTCCGGCGACCGCGAGACGGCCACCGCGCAGGCGGTCGCCGAGTGCATCCGCCGCCAGGGCGTGACCCACGTGGTGGCCGACCGCACGCTCGCGCTCGTCTACGCCGAGCACCTGCGACAGGCCGGGATCGCGGTCGAGTACGACCCGCTGCTCGGCGTGATGGCGCGGCGGTCGAAGGACGCGCAGGAGGTGGAATGGCTGCGCGCCGCGCAGCGCGCCACCGAGGACGCCATGCGCATGGCCTGCGAGACCGTCGCGCGCGCCATCCCGGACCGCAACGGCATCCTGTTCCACGACGGCGACCGGCTGACGGCCGAGCGCCTGCGCTTCATGATCGACGTGCACCTGCTGCGCCTGGGGTTCGCCAGCCCTCCGTCGATCGTCGCCTGCGGCCCGCAGGGGGCCGACTGCCACGAGCACGGCCACGGCGACCTGCGCACCGGGCAGCCCGTGATCGTCGACATCTTCCCGCGCTGCCAGCGCACGCTCTACAACGGCGACTGCACGCGCACGGTCGTGAACGGCGAGCCGCACCCGGCGGTGCGCGCCATGCACGCCGCGGTGCACGAGGCCAAGCGCGCCGGCATCGCCGCCGTGCGCGCGGGCGCCACGGGCGAGGACGTCCACCGCGCGACGCTCGCGGTCATCCACGCGCACGGGTTCCCGAGCGGCATGCCGCCGGCGGACGCGCCCGACACCTGGTGCGGCATGACGCACGGCACTGGGCACGGCCTGGGCCTCGACGTGCACGAGCCGCCGCTCCTCGACTTCAAGGGGCCGGCGCTCGTGGCGGGGGACGCGGTGACGGTCGAGCCGGGCCTGTACGGCCGCGCCCACGGGGGCCTGCGCATCGAGGACCTGGTCGTCGTCCGCGAGGGCGGCGCCGAGAACCTGGGATCGCTGTTCGAGGGGCTCGACTGGCGCTGAGCGCGCGCGGCGCTCAGTCCTCGCGCGGGGCGCGCTTCTTGCCGCCCTCGCCGAGCTCGGCATCCACGTCGACGTCGGCGAGCTCGTCGTCGAGCACGTCTTCCGTGGCGCTCGGCACGAAGCCCTTCGCCGCCTCGCGGCACACGTCGGCCAGCACCTGGTGCAGCTTCTCGTGGTCGGGCACCGCGTCGAGCGCGGAGAGCACGAAGTCGACCTGGCGGTCGAGCTCGAGGCCGGTGTCGAGCATGGCGATCGCGGCGTCGCCGAGCTGCTCCATCGCGCCGGCGTACCACGCCATGTCGGGGGCGTCCCAGTCGGCGGGCGGCACGATCTTCGTGCGCACGGTGAGCATGCCGATCGCCACCACCGGGCAGAGGCCCATGCGGGTGCGGGGCTCGCGGCAGAGCACGGTCACGGGGACGTCCTGCCGGAGCGCGGCGAGCCGCATGCGGCGCGCGTCGGCACCGACGGCGGGCGGCTGCACCAGGTAGCAGCCCGCTTCCACCGTGACTTCCTCGGGGACCTCGCCCTCGACGATGCGGAGACCCGCCTTCGGGGTCAGCACGGCCTGCACGCGCTGGCGGCGGGCCTCCTGCAGCGGCAGGGCAATGCGCGCCATGAGCGCCCAGTCGTCGAGCGTCCGGGCCATTTCCAGGGCCCGCTGCGCGAGCCGCTCGGCGTCGAACCACTTCGAGCCGCGGAGCGCCTTCTCGGCGGCATCCATCAGCTCGTCGACCTTCTCCTGCCTGGAGGGACCGGCCATGTCGGGGCAGCATAGCGGCCGCCCGGGCGGCGCCGTCAGGCCCGGGGGGCGCGCCGGTCGTCGGGCCGCTGCACCTCGAGCGACCGCCCGTGGACGCCCCGGGCCTGCGCGTTGACCGCGTTGACCAGGATGTCGACCGACCGGACGCCCGGGTACTTGGCCAGCAGGCCGCTGATCTTCTCGGCGAGGCTGCCGCCCCGGTCGCGGAAGAGGCGCTTGTAGGCCTCCTTCATCGCGCCGATGTCCGTCTCGGTGAAGCCGCGACGGGCCATGGCGATGTGGTTGTGGCCGCGCACCTCGGCGGGGTTTCCCTCGACGATCATGAAGGGAGGCACGTCCATCGAGACGCGCGCCATCGCGCCGACGAACGCGCACGTGCCGATCACCACGAAATGGTGGATGCCGGCGCCGCCGCCGAGGTTCGCGTGGTCCTGCACCACGGCGTGGCCGGCGAGCATCACGTTGTTGGCGAGCACGCACCCGTTGCCCACGACGCAGTCGTGCGCGACGTGCACGGTGCCCATGATCAGGTTGTCGTTGCCGATGCGGGTCCAGCCGCCGCCGTTGCCCGTGCCGCGGTGGATGGTGACGTGCTCTCGCACCTGGTTGCGGTCGCCGATCTCGCAGAAGGCGCGCTCGCCGGCGTACTTCTTGTCCTGCGGCGTGCCGCCGATGTAGGCGAACGGGAAGATCCGGTTCTGCCGGCCGATGCGCGTGTGCGCCTCGATCACCACGTGGCTGTCGACCTGCGTTCCCTCGCCGATCGAGACGTCCGGGCCGATCACGGACCACGGCCCGACCGTCACGGAGGGCGCGAGCCGCGCCGACGGGTCGACGATGGCGGTGGGGTGGATGGCGGGAGCGCGTTCCTGCACGGAGGTCATTCGAAGTCCTGGTCGACCATCATGAAGCGGATCTCGGCCTCGGCGGCGACCTTCTCGCCGACCATGGCGCGGGCGCGCACCGCGGCGCTGCGGGAGGTGGCGCGCATCGACTCCACCTCCAGGACGAGCTGGTCGCCCGGGGTGACCGCCTTGCGCAGCTTGACCTTGTCGAGGGAGAGGAGCACCGCGACCTTGCCGGTGTGCTCGAGCGTCTGGCTCAGGAGGAGGCCGCCCATCTGCGCCAGCGCCTCGACGATGAGGACGCCGGGCATGATCGGCGTGCCGGGGTAGTGGCCCTGGAAGAAGGGCTCGTTGATGGTGACGTTCTTCACGCCCGTGGCGCGGCGGCCCGGCTCGAGCGCGAGCACCCGGTCGACGAGGAGCATCGGGAACCGGTGCGGCATGAGCCGCGTGATCGCGCGCGCGTCCATCGCGCGCCCCTCGACCAGGATGCGCGACTGGCGCGAGCGCTGCACGAGGCGCAGCAGGCGCATGCCGAGCTGGCGGTTCAGGCCGTGCCCCGAGCGGTTCGCGACCACCTGGCACTCGACCACCGTGCCCACGAGCGCCAGGTCGCCGATGCAGTCGAGCAGCTTGTGGCGCACCGGCTCGTCCGGGAAGCGGAAGGCGTTGTCGATCGGGCCCTCGTCGCCGATCACCAGCACGTCGCGCGGCGTGAGGTGCCGGCACAGCCCGGCCTGCCACAGCGACTCCGCCTCCTCCTTCAGCGAGAAGGTGCGCGCGGGCGCGATCTCGCCCACGTAGTCGTCGCGCGCGGGGTCCCAGCTCCACGACTGGTGCGGGATGCGCGAGGCATTGCGCCCGTAGTCGAGGTCGTACATCACGCGCATGCCCGCGGGGCTGTCGCAGGGGATCGCGGCGATCGAGGCGTCGCCTTCCTCGACCACGATGGCCTCGGTCAGCTTGAAGGTGCGGCGCGGCGCGTCCTGCTCGGCGATCCCCGCCGCCTGGATCGGCGCGACGAACGGCATCGCGCTGCCGTCGCCGCAGGGAAGCTCGGGGCCGTTCAGGCGCAGCAGCGCGTTGTCGATCCCCAGCCCGCGCAGCGCGGACATGCAGTGCTCGACCGTCTCGATCGTGGCCTCGCCGGACTTGAGCGTGGTGCGCCGGGCGTTGGGGACCACGTTGGTGACCAGGGCCGGGATGACCGCGGGCCGGTCCAGGTCGGTGCGCTCGAAGACGATGCCGTGGTCCGGCGGCGCCGGCATGATCGTGAGCGTGGCCTCGCGCCCGAGCAGCAGGCCCTTGCCGGCCACCGTCGCGGCCGAGGCGACGGTGCGCTGCCGCTGCGCGCCCGTCGGGACGGGCGTGGCGGTCCTGGGATCGTTGCTCGTGGGGGCGGCGGTCACGGCCGGGGTCGGCGGCTCGCCGGTCGCGGGTCGCTACTGGTTCTTCAGCAGCTTCAGGAGCGGCTTCGCGTGCTCGGCAATCTTACGGAGCGCCGCCTCCTCCCGCAACGCGAGCCGGATCTCCTGCGCGGGGTAGCCGCCCCAGGTCTCCCCGGCGGGGATCTCGTTCATCACCGCGGCCCGGGCGGCGATGCGGGCGCCGCTGCCGATCCGCATGTGCGGCGCGATGCCGACCCCGCCGCCCATCTGGACGCCGTCGCCCACCTGGGTGCTGCCGGCGATGCCGCAGTGGCCCGAGATCATGCACATGCGGCCGATGACCACGTTGTGCCCGATCTGGCAGAGGTTGTCGATCTTGGTGCCCGCGCCGATCCGCGTGGCGCCGAACTTGCCGCGGTCGATCATGGTGCCCGAGCCGATCTCGACGCCGTCCTCGAGGACGACGTTGCCGAGGTGCGGGATGCGCAGCACCGAGCGGCCGTCGGCGCTCGCGCGGTAGCCGAAGCCGTCGCCGCCGAGCACCGCGCCGGCGCCCACGATGCAGTCGCGCCCCACCACGCATCGCTCGCGGATGACCGCGCCCGCGTGCACGATGCTCCGCTCGCCGACCTCGGCGTCCTCGTAGAGCACGGCATTGGGGTGGAGCGAGGCGCCCGCGCCGACGCGCGCGCGCGCGCCGACCACGGCGCCGGCGGCGATGCGCGCCGTCGGGTCGACCGTGGCGGTCGGGTGCACGTGCGCGCCGGGGGCGATCCCCGGCTCCGGCAGCGGGTCGCCGCGGAAGTAGAGCTCGAGCACGGGGATCATCGCGAGGTCGGCGCTCTCCACCTCGATGAGCGCGCGCGTCGCCGGGTCGTGCCCGGGCACGGCGATCCCCTTCGTGACCACCGCGGTGCCGGCCTTTGACGCCGCCCAGCGGTTCGCGTTGACCAGGTCGCCGATGAAGGTGAGCTGGCCGGGGCCGGCCTCCGCGACGGTCGCGAGCCCCGTCACCGGCAGGTCGTCGCGGCCGACGAGCGTGCCGCCGACGAGGCGCGCCACCGATCCCGACGTGTGCGCCGCCGCGCTCACGGCTTCGCGGTGGGGGCAGGCGGGGCGACGGGCGCCGCGGGAGCCGTCGGCACGGTGCCGCCCTTGGCCTTGAAGTCGGCGTTGGCGCGGGCGATCACCGCGTCGGTGATGTCCATCTCCGGGTTGGCCCAGAGGAACCGCCGGGTGTTGAGCTGCTGCTGGGTCGCGGCGAGCCCGGCCGGCTCGACCGGCACCAGCGAGTCGTTCACCACCACGTAGTCGATGTTCGAGTCCTTGGCGACCGCCTCGGAGGCCGCGCGGATCCGCGCGTACAGCTCGCGCAGCGCCGTGGCCCGCTCGGCCTCGAGCTTGAGCTGGCCGAACTGGTCCTGCGCGCGCATGGCGCCGACCGCGGCCTCGACCTTCTTGAGTGTCTCGTTGTAGGGCGGGGTGCCGGGCTTGTAGCTCTCGAGCTCGGCGTTGAGGTCCTGCAGCTCCCGGCTCATGCGGTCCTTCTCGGCGGCCATCCGCTCGCCGAGCGACTTGAGGCCGCCCTCGAGCGACTTCTGCTCGTCGAGGCCGACGAACGCCTTGGCGACGTCGACGCTCGCGACGCGGGCAGGACGGTCGGGGAACGCGGCGGCGGCGGCGAGCGCCGCGAGGACGGCGCCGGCGGCGAGTCGGGGGGCGGTGATCTTCATGGCGTGGTGCTCGGGGCGGCGGGTGCCGCGGGGGCGGGGGTCGCGGGGGCCGGCGTTCCGGGCGCGGCGGGCCGCGCGGTGCTGCCGTGGGCGTTGTTCATGCGCACGACGAGCTGGTCGGTGACGTCCACCGACTTCGCCGCGAACAGCACGCGCCGGCGCACGATCTGCTCCTGAGCCTGCGCCTCGAGCGGCGCCTTGCCGTCGCGCTGCAGGTTGATCTCGCCGACGCCGTCGTTGACGAGGACCACGTCGTAGCCCTCGGCCTCGGCGAGCTTCTGGCTCTCCGCGCGGACGTTGCGGTACATGCTCTGCCACATCAGGGCGCGCTCGCGGTCGATCTCGATCTTCTTGATCTGCTCCCACTGCTCGAAGCGCAGCTGCTCGAACGCGACCTTGTCGCGCAGGGCGCCCCGGTCGGCCTCGGAGGCCTTCTCGAGCTCGTCGGCCATGGCCTCGATGGCCTTGCGCCTCGACGCGAACTCCTCCTGGACCTTCTTGCCCAGGGCGCTGATCTGCACCTCCCAGTCGCTGCGCTCGTCGAGGCGCTCGATCACCTTGACGAGGTCGACGACGGCGACGCGCGTGGGCGCGGGGGCGTTGCGGGCGGTGGCCGTCGCCTGGCCGGCGAACGCGGCGAGCGCGGCTCCGCCGGCGGCGGCGGCGAGCGCCGCAAGGGTGGGTCGGCTGTTCATGGGCGGGAGTGTACGCGCGCCGCGGCGGGCGCCGCTCACAGGGGCAGGTCGATCGTGAAGCTGAACACCTGCTCCTCGTCGAGCTCCTGCTTCACCACCGGGTACGCGAAGTCGAGCGCGATCGGCGCCTGGCCGAACTGCGGGATGTAGATGCGCAGCCCCGCGCCCACGCCGACGCGGTACTCGTTCAGCCAGTCGTCGTTGTTGACGGTGCCGCTGTCGACGAAAGTCACCACGGAGATGAAGTTGCCGATCACCGGGATCTCGTACTGCGCGCCGGCGAAGAACAGGAAGTTGCCGCCGATCGGGGTGTACGTGCCCGAGGGGCCGATGGTGGCGGGCGGGTTGTCGCCGATCACGATGTCCGACTTCGGGCTCACCGTGCGGAACGCGAAGCCTCGCATGGTGCGGCCGCCCATGTACCAGCGCTCGAAGACCGGCGCGTCCTGCGAGAAGATGTAGGACGCCTCGCCGCGGATGCGCAGGACCTGCTTGCGCCCCAGGAAGTCCTCGTACGTCGTGAAGAACTGCGTGTAGTTGATCCCGACCTGCGGGTAGTCGTAGTCGCCGCCGAACACGCCGTGGTAGCCCGCCTGCAGCTCGATCTGCGTGCCGCGCCCCGGGCGCTGGATGTTGTCCACCTCGGTGCGGCTCAGCTGCGCCAGCACCATGCTGTTGTAGCTCGGGCCGCGCTGCTCCCAGATCTGCACCGGCGTGTCCGGGCCGAGGTCCGTCAGCTCGACGCTCTCGACCCGCGGGTTGAGGCTGAAGGTCCAGAAGTCGCCGATCCGCGTGCTGAGCCCGAAGAGGCCGCTGACGCGGTTCTCGTTGAAGCCCTGGAAGACGCGGTTGCGGTAGTTCAGCCCGACGTTGCCGCCCCAGTCGCTGTCCAGGAGGTGCGGGTCGCCGATGGAGATGTTGTAGTTGCTGACGTCGATGCCGGGCGCGATGGCCAGGTTGAACGTCTGCCCCGCGCCGCGGAAGGACCTGCCGCCGACGAACTCGTCCCAGCTGCGCGGCACGTCGGCGACGTCGAAGTTCTGCGCCTTCACGGACACCTCGCCGAAGAAGCCTGAGTCCGTGCCCGCGCCGACGCCGAAGTTCACCGAGCCGGTCTGCTTCTCCTTGATCTCGACCAGCACGTCGCGCACCCCGGGCTCCTCGGCCGTCGGCGCCTGCGGCGTGATGCGCGGCTCGCGGAAGATCTGCGTCGCCTCCAGGCGCTGCTCGGTGTTCTTCAGCTCGCGGCCGTCCATCGGCCGGCCCGGCTGGAAGCGCACCAGCCGGCGGATCACCTTGTCCTGCGTGACCACGTTTCCCTGGATGTGGACGAGGCCGGCGACGTACGCCTCGCCCTCGCGCACCGAGAGCAGCAGGTCGACCTCGGCCGCCTCGCCGACGCGCACGTAGTTGTCCGCGATGCGCACGTCGATGTAGCCCATCACCTGGTAGGCCTGCTCGATCGCCTTGCGGGTCTTCTCGATGAGGTTCTTCTGGAATGGGTCGCCGCGCTGGATCACGGCGAGGTTCCCCACCTGCTCGCGGGTCATCACGCGGGGCGCGCCGCCGTCGCCGGCGCGCACGATGATGTCCCTCAGGCGGTACTGACGGCCTTCCTGCACGGTGAAGACGATCTTCACCTCGCGCTGGTCGTTGCTCAGCTCGATGCGCCGGTCGACGCGCACGTCCATGTAGCCGTTGTCCTTGTAGTAGCGGTCGAGGGTGGCCACGTCCTCGACCAGCATGTCCTCGTCCAGCTCGCCCTTGCGGAAGAGGAACACCCACGGCTTGGTCTTGATCTGCGCCTCGAGCTGCTCGCCGGGGAACGCGTCGTTGCCCACGAACTCGATCTCGCGGATGCGCACCCGCGGCCCCTCGATGACCTGGAAGAGGATCAGCCCCTGGTCGAGCTTGCTCTCGTCGACCTTGACCTCGACGAGGTAGTTGCCGCGGCCGCGGTAGAGCTCCTTGATGCGGATGATGGACTGCTCGAGCAGGAAGTCGTCGCGCGGCGCGCCGGTCTGCAGGGGCACGGCCTTGCGCAGGTCCTGGTCGGTGACGAGGTAGTTGCCGGAGAAGTCGATGCTCTCGACGATCGCCTGCTCCTCGACGGTGTAGGTCACCTCCACCGAGCCGTCCGGGAGGATGGTGGCGTCGGCGGACACCTGGCCGAAGCGGCCGAGGCGGTAGAGCGTGGAAACGTCCTGCTTGACGACCTTGGCGTCGAACGGCTGTCCGACGGCGATGCGCAGGTTGTTGCGCACCTCCTGCTCGGTGGACAGGTTCTTCCCGCGGATGGCCACCTTCACCGCCGTCACCGGCCGGTCGGCGA
>JBEITQ010000144.1:0-5645 GCA_040374835.1 Phycisphaeraceae bacterium
CGCCAGGCGCATCAGGTCGGCGAACGACACCTTCCGCGCGCGCTTCCACCCCGCGGGTGCATCGGAGCCGTCCATCATCCAGCGCACGTGCCGCCCGTGGCCTGTCTGGTCCACGGGATGGATGCGTGCGTGCCACAGCGTGTGCGGGTTGCGGCCCCAGATGGCGCGGGCGGTCATCCCGGTGCGCGCGGGCAGCCCGGCGAGCGGCCGCCCGCAGAGCGTGCCGCCGTGCGCGGCGTCGGTCTTGCAGTCGTCGTCGATGCCGTAGGCGAGGGTGCACATGCCGCCGCGGATGCGGATCGTGCTGACGCAGCCGCCGCGCGGCATGTCCGGATCGCAGGCGATGCGCGGCTCGTGGGGCTTCAGGTCGGAGCGCAGGGCGCCGAGGCGCTCGGGGAACATTCGCTCGGGCTCGCGCGATGCCAGGCGCTCGATCAGTTCCCGCGTGGACCCCAGATGCAGGAAGCTGCCGGCCGAGAGCGGCGCGGTGCGCAGCCGAACGCGGTGCGTTGCGTCGAAGAAGCGCGCGAGCGACGTGTGGCGCGCCCGGTCTGCGCCGGCGGCGAAGCGCGCGAGGTACGACGCGCGCGTGGCGTCCGACGCCATCGCCTCGGCGACCTCCTGGTAGAGGTCGAGCGCGAGCGCGCCGCGGCGGATCGCGGCGAGCATCGGGCGTGCGCCGCGGAGGAGGGCCGCACACGCCGCGGGCGGGAAGCAGAAGATGCCGCCGTCGACGAGCGCCTGGCCGCGTGCGTCGAGCGCCCCGGCAGCCGACAGCTGCGCGCGCGTCGGCTTCTGGAGCGTGCGCCGGACGCGGCCGCCGCGATCGGCCACGAACACGCCGTGGCGGGCCGCCCGTGCGGGGCCCGCGGGGAACGCGACCACCGTGGCGTCGCGCCCGTCGAGCGCGATTCGCTCGCCCGTCAGCCGCAGGGCGGCGTCGCCGCTTGCCACCACCACCCCGCCCGCGGCGGGCAGCGCCATGGTCGAGAGTTCCGCGAGCACCAGGTCGAAGAGCGCGGGTACGTTCATCGGCCCGAGGCCCATGCCGCGGCGGCCGAGCGGCACCCAGATCTTGCCGAACGCGCTCCACGAAGGCAGCCGGCGCGAGTCGCCGCCCGAGTGCAGGATGAGGACGCGTCGCCCGCGCAGCGACCCACGTCGCGCGAGGTCCGCCATGCAGAGGAGCGTGCTGCCTCCGCTTCCCACGCGACGGCCGCCGGGATCGGCCACCACGCTCGTCCGGAGGCCGGCAGGCAGCGCGCCGAGGCGCCGCCGGAACTCGAGCATGCGCTCGGCGTAGCGGCGCTGCACGTCGTTGGCGACGGTGAGCACCAGCAGGTCGAAGCCGCGTGCGTCCTCGAGTCCCTGCGCGTGTCCGTCGGGCCGTGTGCGTGCGCGCGCCATCGGCGGGCGAGTGTACGGATGGCGCGTGTAGCCTCGGCCGCATGCTCGGCAACCGCCTCGCGAAGCAGCTGCGTCACCTGCGCGGATGGGCGCGCGCGGGCGGCATCACCTGCTTCCGGCTGTACGAGCGCGACATCCCGGAGTTCCCGGCGATCGTCGACTGGTACGACGGCGACGTGGTGGCGTGGGTGTACCGCCGCACCCGTGACGAGACCCCGGAGCAGGTGCGGGCGTTCGAGGACCGCTGCGAGGAGGAGATCCTCGACGGCCTCCAGTTGCCCGGCGCGCGCCTGCACATGAAGTACCGCGGGCGCATCGCCGACCGCAGCGAGCAGTACGACCGCGTGGACGACCGCGGCGTGGTCCGGGTGGTGGAGGAGCAGGGGCTGCGCTTCGAGGTGAACCTGAGCGACTACCTCGACACGGGGCTCTTCCTCGACCACCGCAAGACCCGGTCGATCATCCGCCACTACGCGAAGGGGATGCGCGTCCTCAACCTCTTCGCCTACACGGGCAGCTTCACCGTCTACGCGCGTGCCGGCGGGGCGGCGGCGACCACCACCGTCGACATGTCGCGCACCTACCAGGACTGGACGCGGCGCAACCTCGAGCTGAACGGCTTCGCGCCCGGCGAGTCGCACCGGCTGGTCACCGCCGACTGCCTGCAGTACCTGGAGGCCGGGCCCGCATCCGGCGAGCGCTACGACTACGTGGTGCTCGACCCGCCCACCTTCTCGAACTCGAAGCGCATGGAGGCGGGCAGCTTCGCGGTGGACCGCGACTGGCCGCGGCTCCTCGCGCTTGCCTCGCGGTTCCTGGCCGACGGCGGCTGGCTCTACTTCAGCACCAACTCGCGGCAGCTTCGCTTCGACGAGTCGCTGGCCCCGGCCGGGTTCGAGGTGCGCGAGATCAGCGCGCGCACCGTGCCCGACGACTTCCGCAACCGGAAGATCCACCGCTGCTGGACGCTGCGGCGCGCGCCTACTGCTGCGTGACGGGCACCAGGAACTCCGGGTTCGACGGCAGGTCGGCGAACACGCCGCGGAAGCGGCCGTCGTGCCGGTCGAACTTCAGGATCTGCTTGCCCAGGCGGCTGCCGACGTAGACGAAGTCGCCGCGCTCGGCGATGGCGCTGGGGGCATCGAGCCCGCCGCTGCCCGGTCGGACCAGCGAGTGCACGCGTCCCGAGGCGAGCTCGATGCGCCAGACGCCGTTGTGCTTGTTGTCGGTGACCAGGATGTGGCGCCCGTCGCGCGAGAAGACCAGCTGGATGGGGTGGCCGATGCCCGCGTCCGCGTCCGCCACCACGCGGGCGAGGCGGCCGGTGCGCGGGTCGTACGCGGCGATCCGTCCCCGGCCGCGGTCGCACGCGTAGAGCAGGCCGTCCGGCCCGAAGGCGAAGCCGCGCGCCTGGTTGAGGCCCTCGGGAGACTGCTGGTCGTTGGGGACCACCGTGCCGGGAAGCAGCGTGCCGAAACCGGAGAGCCCGGACGGCACCTGCATCGGCGAGCCGCGGAACCAGCTGCCCATCCCCTCGTAGCGCGTGATGGTGTTGGTGTCCTGGTTCGAGGCGTAGAGCGCGCCCTCGGGGCCGACCGCCAGCTGGTACGGATGCACGAACGCGGGGTTCGAGCCGCCGCGCCGAACCAGCACGCTGCGGAACGGGCGCACCCCGGTCGCCGGGTCGGGCGTGCCGAAGAGGATGGCCCGCGACGAGGCGCTCTTGGCGCTGATCACCGCGAGCTGCCCGTCGCCGAAGACCACCATGCCGCGCAACTCGTCGAGCGGTGCCTCGGCGGTGGGGAGCGCCCCGAGCACCGGGCCGAGCACGGCGCCCGTGCCGTCGAGGGCGAAGACCTGCGACAGCGCGCCCTCCTCGCCATGCATGGTGACGTACCAGTGCGGGGCCGAGAGCGGGAGCTCGTGGCCATGCTCGCGCGGCGCCCCGGTGAGCGCGCCGGAGGCGGTCCGGTCGGCGGCGGGCGCGGCCGCGCTCCCGGCCTCCGGGCCGGTTCCGGGCGCGGCGGGTGCTCCTGGCGTGTCGGTGCGACGCGCGAGGATCGCGGGCAGCGCGATCATCGTGGCCAGCGCCAGGGCGGCGACGATGGCTCCCGTCGGCGGCGTTCGTCGCGTCGGAACTTGCAAGGTGGCCTCCGGGCGGGGACGATACGTGCAGAACACGGAGGTTCGCATGCGCCAGGGACTCGGACGCGTCGGGACGTCATCTGTGATGGGGCTCTTCGCCTGCGCCGTGCTTTCCGTCGCGGCGCTGTCCGCCTGCGGCACGCATCGGGGCGAATCGGGGTGGGCGAAGGACGCGCATGCCTCGGTGCGCGACGCGGCGAACTCGGTCGGCATCGGGCTCGGCACGCAGCCGCCGTCGCCGGCCGCGATGGGCAACGGCAAGCACGAGGGGATCAAGGAACTCGAGGACGCCGAGGAGGGCGGCCGCCGCGACGGCATGGGCCCGCAGCCCGGGCCCGACGACTGGCGGATCATCACCAGCTCGTTCGCCCTGTTCCGCCACGCGCCGTACGTGGCGGACATGCTGCTCGGGCTCTTCGCCTCGGTCGGCATCGGGATCGCGCTGACCGCGTCGGGCCGCGGCACCTCCGCCGACCCCGTCGCGCGCGCCGAGCAGCGGCGCGCGACCGTCACGTGCGCGCTCATCGGCTGCATCGCGGCCGAGCTGGTGCAGGCCGCCGAGCAGTTCTACCTCGGCGCCGAGATCGCGCTGGTGCTGTTCGGCATCGGCGGCCTGGTGCGCTTCCGCACCGTGTTCGACGACCCGCGCCAGACGGGCCTGGCGATCATCGCCGCGGTGCTGGGACTGGCCTGCGGCATGAGCGAGTATGCGCTCGCCGCCATCGCGCTGGCGGTCGTGTACCTCGTGAACTGGTGGCTGACGCGCACCACGGTGCTGCGCATCCGGGTGCGCGGGCGCAAGGGTGCCGACCTCGGCGCGCTGCAGGAGTCGGTCTCGCGCGAGCTGGGGACGCGCGGGTTCGCGATCCTCCGCGTCGTGCCGATTCCCGCCGACCGCGAGCTCGAGTTCTTCGCGCGCACGGACTCCGACCTCGACCTCGACGACCTGGTGGGCGCGCTGCACGGCGCCGCCCCGGGCGCGCGCGTCAGGGTGACGTCCTCCTGAGGCGCTCCGGCGTGGGCGCACCCATCAGCGCGGTCGGCGTGTCGCGGGCCTTCGAGGACGGCTCGGTGGCGCTCGACGGCGTGAGCCTGGACGTGGCGCCCGGCTCCGTCGCGGTGCTCGTGGGCCCGTCGGGATGCGGCAAGACGACGCTGCTGCGGATGATCGCGGGGCTCGACCGCCCGACGCGCGGGACGGTGACGGTTGGCGGAGCCGGCTCGGCCGACGCGGGCGAGGGTCCCGCCGCCGTGGCGATCGCCTTCCAGGAACCACGGCTGCTCCCGTGGCGCAGCACCGTGCGCAACGTGGCGCTGCCGCTCGAGCTGCGCGGCGTGCGGCGGCGCGAGCGGCTGGGCCGCGCCCGCGAGATGCTCGGTCTCGTGGGCCTGGGCGACGCGCACCGGAAGCTCCCCGGGCAGCTCTCGGGCGGCATGCGCATGCGCGCGGCGATCGCGCGAGCGCTCGTGACCCGGCCGCAGGTGCTCCTCCTCGACGAGCCGTTCGGTGCGCTCGACGAGATCACGCGCCACGTCCTCGACGACCTGGTGCTCTCGATCCGCTCGGAGCTCTCGATGACGGTGGTGCTGGTGACGCACTCGATCGCCGAGGCCGCCTACCTCGGCGACCGGATCTTCGTGATGGCGCCGGCGCCTGGGCGGGTCGTCCGCACGGTGGAGCCCGGATTCGCCGCGCGCGGACCCGCGCTGCGCGCGTCGGTCCCCTATGCATCGCTGATGGCCGACCTGCTGCAGTCGCTCGGGACGGCGATGGCCGCGCCGGGCGGGGGGCGCGCGGCATGAGCGCGGTGCGTTCGTTCCTGCGCGGGGCGATGCCGCCCGCCGTCATGGTGGTGCTCCTGGTGGCCGCGTGGCAGGCGTGCATCTGGGCGTTCCGCCCGAGCGCGTACCTGGTGCCCGCGCCGATGGACGTGGTGCGCGCGGCGCACGAGATGCGCGCGCCGCTCGCGGGCGCGGCATGGATGACCGGCACCAGCGCGGCGATCGGGTTCGCGATCGCGGCCGGCGCCGGCGTGCTGGCCGGAAGCGTGCTGGCCGCGGTGCCGTTCCTGATGCGCGGGCTGTACCCGATC
>JBEITQ010000215.1:0-3290 GCA_040374835.1 Phycisphaeraceae bacterium
GCAAGCACGACGACCGGTTCCCGGAACGCGCCGCCGCGTGGTGCCTGCGCGAGGGCGGCATCGCCCCTGCGCAGGTGGATGCCGTCGTCTTCTACGAGAAGCCGCTGGTCAAGTTCGAGCGCCTGCTCGAGACGTCGCTCGCCTTCGCGCCGCGCGGCTTCCGCGCGTTCCTTGCCGCGATGCCGCCGTGGATGCAGCGGAAGCTGCACCTCCCGCGCGAGATCGACCGTGGGCTCGGCGGCACGTACGCCGGGCCGATCCTCTTCACGACGCACCATGAGTCGCACGCCGCGAGCGCGTTCTTCCCGAGCCCCTTCGAGGAAGCCGCGATCCTGACGCTCGACGGCGTCGGCGAGTGGTCCACGGCCACGTGGGGCACCGGCCGCGGGCACCGCATCGAGCTGCGCGAGGAGATGCGGTTCCCGCACTCGCCCGGCCTGCTGTACAGCGCGTTCACCGGGTACTGCGGCTTCCGCGTCAACAGCGGCGAATACAAGCTGATGGGCCTGGCTCCGTACGGAGAGCCCCGCTACGCCGACCTGATCCTCGAGCGCATCGTGCGCCTGCATGACGACGGGTCGTTCCGGCTCGACCAGCGCTTCTTCCGCTACTGCCATGGGTTGACCATGACCTCGCCGGCGTTCCACGCGCTCTTCGGTGGGCCGCCGCGTGCCGCCGAGGGACCGATCACGCAGCGCGAGATGGACATCGCCGCGAGCATCCAGCGCGTCACCGAGGAGATCGTCCTGCGGATGGCCCGGCACGTGCACGCCCGCACCGGGCAGCGCGACCTCTGCATGGCGGGCGGCGTCGCGCTCAACTGCGTGGCCAACGGGCGCCTGCTGCGCGAGGGGCCGTTCGAGCGCATCTGGATCCAGCCCGCCGCGGGCGACGCGGGCGGCGCCCTCGGTGCGGCGCTCATGCACTGGCACGGGAACCTCGGCAACGTGCGCACGCCCGACCCGCATGACTCGCAGCGCGGGTCGCTGCTCGGGCCCGCCTACGACGACGCCGCCATCGTCGCCGCGCTCGACCGCATGGGTGCGGTGCGCGAGACGCTCGCCGAGGACGCGCTGGTCGACGCCGTGGCCGCCGAGCTCGCGTCCGGCCGCATCGTCGGCCACTTCGACGGGCGCGCCGAGTTCGGGCCGCGTGCCCTCGGCAACCGCTCGATCCTGGGCGATCCGCGCGACCGGTCGATGCAGCGACGGATGAACGTCGCGATCAAGTTCCGCGAGTCGTTCCGGCCCTTCGCGCCGGCGGTGATCGACGGGCGGCAGCGCGAGTGGTTCGAGCTGGACGCCGAGAGCCCGTACATGCTGCTCGTGGCGCCCGTGGCCGCCGCGCACCGGGGAGACGCCGTGGCGGCGTCGGACGCGCGGGGGCTGGCCAAGCTGAAGGCCGTCGCCGGCGACGTCCCCGCGATCACGCACGTCGACGGTTCGGCGCGCGTGCAGACCGTGTCGCCCGGCCGCGCGCCGCGGTTCCACGCGATCCTGCGCGCGTTCGAGCGCCGCACCGGCTGCCCAGTGCTCGTCAACACCAGCTTCAACATCCGCGGCGAGCCGATCGTCCACGATCCGGCCGACGCGTACCGCTGCTTCATGTTCACCGACATGGACGCACTGGTGGTCGGCAACCACCTGATGCGCAAGGACCGCCAGCCCGCGATGGCCGGTGCCGAGGAATACAAGCGCTCGTTCCGCCCGGACTGAAGCCCGCCACCCGAACCGCCCGATGAAACGCCCCATGGCACGCCCATCCTTCATCTCCGAGCTGCTTGGGTTCGTGCTCGCGCACAAGGCATGGATGCTCGTGCCGATCATCGTGATCCTTCTGCTCGCCGGGATCCTCATCATCCTCGGCGGGACGCAGGCCGCGCCCTTCATCTACACGCTCTTCTGAACCCGCCATGATCACCATCGACTGGCATCCCGACCGCCGAGCGCTGCGAAAATGGGGCTTCGCCATGGCCATCGCCATGGGGGTGGCGGGCTCGCTGTTCCGGTTCGTCGATTGGGGCATGTTCCGCGCAGGGCATGGGCTCGCGCCGTTCATGTGGGGCTTCGGGCTCGTGGCCCTGTTGACCGCCGGCACCGGCAGCAGGCTGGGCCGTCCCGTGTACGTGGCGTGGATGGGGTTCGCGTGGCTTGCGGGCACCGTGATCGGGACGGTTGCGCTTGCGGTCGTCTTCTACGGCGTCGTGACGCCGATGGCGCTCGCGGCGCGGCTCGTCGGCCGCGACCGCCTGGACGTCCGCGGTGACGCGCGCGCCACGCGCTGGCATCCGCTCCCCCAGGCGCCGCACGACCCGGCGAGGCAGTTCTGACGCGATGCCCGACGCCGCACCGAGCACCCCGAGCACCCCGCTGCCGCGCTGGAAGCGAGCGCTTTTCCTGGCGATCACGCTGGCGATCCCGTTGGTGGCGCTCGGCGTGGTCGAGATCGCGCTCCGCCTCTTCGGATGGGGCGGCTATCCCCCGTTCATCCGTGCGGTCGGCGAGGTCGAGCCGGGCAGCACCCTGTGCATGATCGAGCCGGACGCGTCGCGGCCGTACTTCTTCGCGAACCCCACGCGTCCGGGATACGCCGACCAGTCGTCCTTCCGCATGCCGAAGCCGGCGAACACCGTGCGCGTGTTCCTGTTCGGCGAGTCCGCGGCGAAGGGATACCCGCAGCCGCGCAACCTCTCGATCGCCTCGTTCCTCGAGGCGATGCTCGAGGACACGTGGCCCGGCCGCGATGTCGAGGTGGTCGACCTGGGCACGACCGCGGTCGCGAGCTTCCCGATCGTGTACATGGCCGAGGAGGCGCTTGCGTATCGCCCCGACCTCTTCGTGCTGTACGTCGGCAACAACGAGTTCTTCGGTGCGTACGGGACGGCCTCGATCAACTCCTCGGGAACCATGCCGCCGGGCGTGCTGCCGTTCGTGCGTGCCGCACGCGGGCTTGCGCTGGTCCAGGCGGTCGACTGGGTGTTCCGGCGCAATGCCGACGCCGACCGGACCCTCATGGAGCAGATGATCGGGCAGACGGTGATCCCGCCGGACTCGCCGCTGCGCGCTGCCGCCGCCGCGAACCTGCGCGCGCACCTGGGCCGGATCATCGCGATGGCGAAGGACGCGGGCGTGCCGGTCGTCGTGTGCACGACCGCGAGCAACGAGTCGGGCCTGGCCCCGCTCGGCGAGGGTGCCGAGGCCCCGGCGCGTTTCGCCGAGGGACGTGAGCGCGCCGCCGCGGGCGACCGCACGGCGGCGCGCGGCGCGGTCCGCGCCGCGCGCGCCCGGGCC
>JBEITQ010000139.1:0-5760 GCA_040374835.1 Phycisphaeraceae bacterium
CATCTTGGGCGCGTTGTTCAGGATCGGGTCGGCCGCCACCAGGCTGAACGACCAGCTCATGAACTCGACGATCGGCTTCAGGCCCATCATCGCGGCGCCGATCGCCATGCCGGCGAACCCGCTCTCGGAGATGGGCGTGTCGATGATCCGTCGCGGCCCGAACTCGTCGAGCATGCCCTTGCTCACCTTGTAGGCGCCGTTGTACTGGGCGACCTCCTCGCCGAGGAGGAACACCCGCTTGTCGCGGCGCATCTCCTCGCTCATCGCCTCCCGAAGGGCGTCGCGGAACTCGATCTCGCGGACGGTCACAGCAGTTCCTCCTTGGTGTCGATCGTGCGGGCCCCGGCGGGGTTCGGCGTGCCGCCGTTCATCTCCGGCTGGCTGCTGCCCGTGTACGGTCCCCACGGCTCCAGGAACACGTCGTGGTGCAGCTCGGAGAGCGGCGGCGGCGGGCTGGCGTCGCTCCACGCGACGGCCTCGCGCACCTGGTCGCGCACCTCCTTCTGCATCGCGCGCCAGCCGTCCTCGGTCAGCGCGCCCATGGACATGAGGCGGGCCTGGAGCGTCCCGACCGGGTCGCCGGCCTCGAACACCTCCTCCTCCTCCTTGGTGCGGTACTTGCGAGGGTCGCTCATGGAGTGGCCCTTGAAGCGGTACGTCCGCATGTCGACGAACGCCGGGCGGCTGGTCGCGCGGCACTTGTCGGCGATGTGCTTCATCGCCGAGTGCACCTCGACCACGTCCATCCCGTCCACCACGTAGCCGTCGATGCCGTAGCCGGCGGCCTTGGTGATCAGCGAGTGCGCCATCGTGGTGCCGCGGGCGATCGCGGTGCCCATCGAGTAGCCGTTGTTCTCGATCACGTAGATCACCGGCAGGTCGAACAGGCCGGCGAGGTTCAGCGCCTCGTGGAACGCGCCCTGGTTGAGCGCGCCGTCGCCGAGGAAGCAGAGCGCGACGCGTCCGTTGCGGCCGCCGTCGATCACCTCGTCCTGGTACTTGCACGCGAAGGCAAGCCCGGCGCCGAGCGGCGTCTGCGCGCCGACGATGCCGTGGCCCCCGAAGAGGTTGTTGTCGCGGTCGAACATGTGCATCGAGCCGCCCTTGCCCTTGGCGCAGCCGCCGATGCGGCCGAACATCTCGGCCATGCAGTGCTTCGGGTCCATCCCGCGCGCGAGCGCGTGCCCGTGGTCGCGGTAGGCGGTGACGATCGGGTCACGGTGCTCGACCGCCGCGGTGCAGCCCACCGCCACCGCCTCCTGCCCGATGTACACGTGGCAGAAGCCGCCGATCTTCTTCTCCTGGTACGCCTGCATGCAGCGCACCTCGAACTCGCGGATCAGGAACATGTCCCTGAGCCAGGCGCGCATGCGCTCGGCCGGCACCTCGACCGCGGGCGGCGGCGCCTGGAGGTGCTCGGTGTCGCCGAAGACCTTGGAGTGGACGGCGACCACCGGCGCAGGCGCGCCGGAGGATGGGGTCGTTGGGACGTTCACGGGGGGAGGAAGGGTGGTCATGGGAGTGCCGGCCTCGACGGCCGGCGGTCGCCTGGCCCGGCGGAACGGCACCGCCGACCGGCCATAGCCCAATAAGGATAGGAGGACGCGACCGTCCCGGCAACGGCCGGGAAGGCCTCGTGTTCAGGCCCGGAACGGGCTCAGGAACGGACCTTGTCGGCCGGCTTGCCCGGCGCGGGCGTCCGCTGCGCCGGGGTCGCCGGGGCGGCCGCGGACGGCACGCCTCGGCCGAGCGCGTTCGCCTGCAGCAGGAGCACCGCCGTCTCGAGCTGCGGGTCGACGCCCTTCTGCACCAGCTCCGCGGGGTCGCGGGGTTCCTTGGCCGCCGGCTTGACCGGGTCGCCTTCGGCCGCGGGCGCCGAATCCGGCAGCGGGATCATCCCGTCGGCGGCCTCCTCGGGCATGTCGTCGGCCGAGGCGCGGATCGCGTTGATCTCCTCGACCTGCGACGGCGAGAGCTTCACCGCGTAGTCCGGCACCACGCCCCAGTCGTCGGACCCGGGCTTGCGGTGGACGAGCCGGCCCTTCGCCTGGCCCGGCTTCGGCGGCAGCAGGTAGTGCTGCACCGTGTACTTGACGGTCGCCTGCGCGTCGGGGCCGCGGCCGCCGAGCTCGTGCACCTCCTGCACGCTGCCCTTCCCGTAGCTGCGCTCGCCGATCACCACCGCGGCGTCGTGCGCCTCCAGCGCGCCCGAGACGATCTCGCTCGCGCTCGCGCTCGACTCGTTGATCAGCACCACCGTCGGAACGTCCGCCAGCGGCGCGTTGCGGCGCTGCGCGCGGTAGGCCATGACTTCCTCGCCGTTGCGGTCCTCGACGCTCACGATCCGGCCGTCGCGCAGGAACACGTTGACGAACGACACGGCGCTCGTCAGCAGCCCGCCCGGGTTGCCGCGCAGGTCGAGCACCAGCCCGTTGATCGGCCGCAGGGTCGACATCTCGCGCATCGCCTTCAGGAAGTCGGTGAACGTGTCCTCGTTGAAGCCGGTGAGGCGGACGTAGCCGATCCCGCCCTGCGGGTCGACGAACCAGTCCCACATCGGCTCGGACCGCTCGTTGTAGCCGGTCTTCCTCCAGCCCTGCACCGAGTACATCTTGATGCGCTCGCGGACGAGCGGCACCTCGATCGCCGCGTCCTGGCCCTCGCGCGCGATCGACAGCGTGACGGTGGTGCCCGCGGGCCCGGTGATGACGTCGACCGCCTTGTCCACCGGCCAGTCTGCCGCGGACTTGCCGTCGACCGCGGCGATCCGGTCGCCGGGCTTGATGCCCGCGCGCTTGGCGGGGCTGCCGTCGAGCGGGTTGACGATCACGATCTCGCGCCGCTCGTTGTGGCGGATCATGATGCCGACGCCGACGAAGTTGCCCTTGATCATCTGGTTGAACCGGCGCATGCGGTCCGGCCAGACGATCTCGGTGTAGGGATCCTCGAAGTCGTGGGTGACGATCGCGGTGGCGCCGTTGCCGAACTCGCGGACCACCACCTCCTCGGGCAGCTTCACGGTGGCGGCGTTCGATTCCTTCACGGCGCGGAAGACGCGGCCGAAGGTGCGCGCGTCGACCTCCTCGGGCTTGAGCGCCTCGACGAACGCCGACTGGGCGCGCACCGCGCGGGCGAATTCGCCCGCGAGCGCGGCATCGCCGAGGCTCGGGAAGTTCTCCTTCAGCGCGGGGGTCGTCGCCAGCCGCTCGACCATGCCGAGGCCGCCGAGGATGAGCGGCTTCCAGCCGATGTTCTCCAGGTGCTGGGCAGCCACCTGCGACAGCGCGCCGGCCAGGATCCGCTCGTTGATCCCCTCGAGCGCCTGCTTCCAGTCGTCGGCGGACTTCTCGTTGAACTCGGGGAACGGCTCCTTGCGGTCCTTCTCGTCGAGCCGGTCGTACTGCCTGCGCCGCAGCTCGTGCCAGGCGCGGGGCGCGTACTCGAGCACGAGCAGCACGCGACGGCCGACGTCGGTCTCGAGCGCCTGGTCGTAGCGGTCGTAGGCCGTCCGGTCGGGGGTTCCCTCGAACAGCGAGCGAAGCCGGTTCAGGAGCTCCTCGGCAAGCAGCCAGTCGCCCTCGGTGCGCGCCTGCTCGTAGCGGCGCTCGGCGAGCGCGAGGGCCTCCTTGACGTCGGGCGAGGCGATGTCGCGCTTCCAGTCGTCGGACAGGAACTTGAGGTAGGCGGCGCCGATCAGCGCCTTGGTGGCGTTGCCGGCCTTCACGGCCTCGCGCATCTCGGCCAGCTTCTCCTCGCGCTCCTTGGCCACGTCCTTGGCGGTCTCGGCGCGGTGCTCGAAGAGGCGCTTTGCCGCCTCGCGGACGCGTGCGGTGTCGGCGGGCGACTCACCGTCGGGGACCTCGGCGAGCAGCCGGTCGACCGCGGCGCGGTCTCCGGTGCGCGCGGCGTTCCAGAGCGCCTCGCTCCAGGCCGATCCGGGGCGTGCCGCCGCGGGGGCGGCGGCCGGCGCGGCGGGCGCCGACTGCGGCGAGCCCGCGAGCGCGGGGCGCGCGGCCGGAAGGACGAATGCCGCGGCCGCGATCAACGCGGCGCGGCACGAACGGGCGCAGAGGGCGGACGTCATGATGGAAAAGTGCTCCCGAAGGGGGACCGAGGGTCGTACGACTTATACTTCGGCCCGGTTCGCCGCGCGGCGAGCGATTCCCGCCCCGATTCCGCGAGATCGAGCGAAATCAGCGACGCGCAGCGCCAACCGAGGCCGAAGCGACGGTCGCCGTCGGTCCAGACCGACCCGCTGCCCTGCGCCGGATGCGGCTACGACCTCCGGGGCACCGAACTGGCCGGCCGTTGCCCGGAATGCGGCATGCCGGTGCGGGAATCGACCGGCGGCGCGTCGGTCGGCGACGCCCAGCGCGAGGCCGCGGCGGACGCGTTCCGCCTGTTCGCCCGTTCCTACCTGCCGGGCGCCGGGCTCGGCTTCTTCGGGCTGTTCGGCTGCGTGGGCGTGCCGCTGCAGGCGTTGGCGCTGCTCGCCGCGTTCCAGCGGCTCCTTGCGCTGCGCCGCTGCCGCTCCGAGGTGCGCGCGCCGTCCATCGCGTCGATCGCCGCGCTGCACGCGTGCCAGCGGGCCACGGTCGCGGAGGTGGTGCTCGGCACGCTCGCCCTCGGCGCGGGAATCGGCTCGGCCCCCGTGGCCGTGCACCTGGGGCTGATCGGGCTCTGGTTCGGCACCGCCCTGCTCGGGGCGTGCGCCGGCGCCCTTGCCGTCGACCAGGCGGCGGGTCGGTTCTCGCCGGAGACGGTGCCGGCGATGCGCGGCGTGCCGTGGCTCTTCGCGTCCGCCGGCGCGCACGCCGCGGCCGCGCTGATCGGCGTGCTTGCAGGCAGCGGCATGCCCGGGGTCAGCGCGGTGTCGTGGCTTTCGGTCCCGCTCGTCCTCGCCGCCGGCGGGACGTGGGCGTGGGGGTCGCTCGCCATCGCGTTCGCCGGCAGCTCGGTCGCCGGCGACATCGGCACGCCGCCGAGGAAGCCCCGCGCCGGACCGACGGAGCCCGAGGGCCCGGATGCCGCGCCGGGCGCCGCCCCGCGCACCGTGGCACGCACCCCGCCGCCCGACGACGAGCCGATTCCCTACTGAGCGCGCGACGAACGCCCGCGGGCAGGCAAGGCGGCGGCGTCGAGGTCGGCGTGCCGGCGCGCCGCGCACGCGGCGATCGCGATGGCGTCGGCCACGTCGGGCGGTTCCGGCAGCGCGCGCAGCGAGAACTGGTGCATGACCGCCCGCTGCATCTGGCCCTTCGATGCCTGGCCGCGGCCGGTGAGCGCCTTCTTCACCTCGGCCGGGGCGAACTCGTCGAGCGGCAGGTCGCGCAGCGCCGCGGCCAGCAGCACGACGCCGCGGCCGTGGCCCATGACGATCGCGGTGCGCACGTGCTTGACGTGCGCGAACACCTGCTCGACGGCCACGCGCTGCGGGCGAAGCTCGTCGACGATCGCGCCGAGCTCCTCGTGGAGCGCGCGCAGCCGTGCGGCGACGGGATCGGCCGCGCGCAGCCGCACGACGCCCGCCTCGACGAGCGTCGGCTCGCGCGCGCCGGGTGCCAGGTCCACGCACGCGTAGCCGGTGATCCGCAGCCCGGGGTCGATGCCGAGGAACCTCATGGGGCCGGTGCCCTCGCGGCCGGGGGTACGTCGCCGGCGACGCGGATCACCAGCTTGACGCGGGTCCCGGGTTCCGGCATGCGCTCGGTGCGCGCCTGCCACTGCGGCGCGTCGACCTCCGCCTTGTCGGAGATGACC
>JBEITQ010000241.1:0-1902 GCA_040374835.1 Phycisphaeraceae bacterium
CCGAGGAGCTCGTGGCCCGCGCCCGGGCGGAGCTGTCGCACGTGCCCGCCGGCGCCGCGCGCGACGCGCTGGACGCGGCGGCGCTCGCGGTCGTTCACCGGGACTTCTGAGCGTCCTTCGCGGCGGCCCAGCCGCGCGCCGACTTCCCGCCCGCGGGCTTCGAGAGGGCGCGGTTCGCCGCGACCAGCTTCTCGAGGTCCTCCTCCTGCAGCGTCATCGGGTGGCCCTGCCACCGGATCACGCCGTCCGGCGAGGCGATCGCCATGTGGGGAATGCCCTTGACGCCGAAGAAGCGGTTCTTCAGGCCGCCCGAGGGGTCGAGCGCCAGCGAGTAGGCGAAGTCGGCGGGCGCCTTCTTCAGCTTCTTCATGCCGGCGGCGAAGGCGCCGGGCGCCTCGTCGCTGATCCCCACCACCAGCACGTCCTTGCCGTACTTGCGCGCCAGGTCGTTCAGGTGCGGGATCGACTGGACGCACGGGCCGCACCAGGTGGCCCAGAAGTCCATGGCCACCAGCCGGCCGGCGGGGTCGGGTGCCGGCGTGATCCAGGTCTGCACCTTGAACGCGGGCATCGTCTTGCCGCGCATGTCCTGCGCGTTCTGCACCGGGCTCAGGAACTCCGGCCACTCGGTCGGCGCGGGGGCGTCGCCGCCCGCCTCTCCCGCGGCGCCGGCGGGCGCCGGCTTCTCGCTCGCCATGATCGAGTCGTCGACCTCCTCGGCCAGGAGCTCGGGCACCTTCGTCTTGAGGCCGAGTTCCGACAGGCCCACGTAGCGCACGGCGCCGGTCTTGTCGACCACGATGTTGACGGGCTTCTTCCAGATGCCGAGCGCATCGCACCACTCGCCCGACGCATCGACGGCGACGAGGCACGGCGGGTTGGCCGCAAGCGTCTCGTCGGCTCGGTCGGCGCCCTCGGGCGTGTGCACGCCCAGGAGCATCGCTCCCTCGGGCAGCGCCTTCTTCGCCTTCTCGAGCTGCGCGCGCACGTTCGCCTTCCCGCCGACGCCCTGGATCACGGTGACCTTGCCGCGGAAGTCGGCGCGGCCCATCGCCTCGCCGCCGATCCACTTCAGCGCGTCCGGCGGCATCGGCACCACGTAGCCGACGTTGGCCTGCAGCGCGTCCCGGTCCTCCTTGTCGAGCTTCTCGTAGAAGCGCGACTCGGCCTTGTCCTTCGCCGCCTTCTCCTTCGCGTCCGGGTCCTTGGCCGCGGGCGGCGCCGGCGGCGGCGACGGCTTGCCGGGCCTGCCGTACTGCGCGCAAGCCTCGGGGGCCGGCGCCAGCGAGGCCAGTGCGACGATGGTCCAGGCGGTCGTGGATCGCGTCAGCATCGGGTCGATGCTACCCCGCGTCGCGCCGGGACCGACAGCGTTTCGGGGGTGCTCAGCGGCACACGGGGAGGGCCATGGTGTCGATCAGCCGCACGGTGTCGAGCCGCGCCGCCACCAGCCCGCGCGTCGGTCGCTCGAAGCCGCCCACGGGCATCAGCGTGCGCGCGTCCCGCACCACCGCATAATCGACCGCCAGCCCGTGGTCCTCGAGGGTCTCGCGCATCAGGCGCTCGGCGGTGGCGGGCTGCTGCGCGCTCGCTGCCACCTGCAGCGCGCGCACGAGGCCGAGCGCCTGCTCGCGCTGCTCCGGCCGCAGGTAGCGGTTGCGGCTGCTCATCGCCAGGCCGTCCGCCTCGCGCACGGTGGGCGCGACCTCCATCTCAAGCCCCGGCCAGCGTGCGGGAAGGGACGCGACCATCTCGTCGAGCACGCGCCACTGCTGCCAGTCCTTCTCGCCGAAGATCGCCTGCGACGGACGAGTGAGGTCGAAGAGCCGGGCCACGACCTGGCACACGCCTCCGTAGTGGCCGGGCCGGCAGGCATCCTCGAGCCCGGGCGCCGTGGCCACG
>JBEITQ010000038.1:0-11464 GCA_040374835.1 Phycisphaeraceae bacterium
CGGCCGCCGGCGTCGCCGCGGCGCGCGGGACGCTTCCCGCGCGGATCGGCGGCGCCCCGCGCGTGGCGGCGGGCCTGCTGCTCGCCGCCGTCGCCGCGGTGGCCGCGGTCGGTGCCGCGGACGCTCCCGTGCTTCGCCGCACGGCGGACATGACGTCCTCGCGCGCCTACACGCTGTCGCCCGCCACGGACGCGCTCCTCGGCTCGCTCGAGGGCGACTGGCAGGTGATGGTGGTGCTCGCCGACCCGCCCGCCGCGGTCGCCCGCCAGGTGGACGAGGTGCTGGCCGGGCTTGCGGCGCGGCCGACGCGCGACGGCCGGGTGCGCGCGGCGCGCGTCGACCCCTCGGACCCGCGCGATGCCGCGCGATACGAGTCCGTGCTCGAGGCGGTGCAGGCGCGCGACGCCGACGCGCTGCAGCGCCACGACCTGGCGATCCGCGCCGGGCGTGCGGCGTTCGACCGCCTGGCCGGCATGGCATCCGTGCAGGCGCCGATGCTCGAGGACCTCGTGATCTCGCTGCCGGTCTCCGATCCCGCGCGCGCCGACCTCGACGCGCTGCGCGGCGCCTTCGTCCAGCTCGTGGCGCAGAAGCGCGCCTTCGACCGCTCGATCGACGCGCTGCGCGCGGCATCGGACGCGCGCCCCTTCCCGGACGAGGCGCGCGCCGCCGCGGCCGTGTCGGCGAACCTGAAGCACTGGGGCGAGGAGCTTTCCGCCGCCGCTCGACGGCTTTCGGAGGGCGCGCGCGAGGCACGGTCGCCCGCGCTGGCATCGTGGCTCGAGGCGGCACCGCGCGAGTTCCTCGACGTGGCGCGCGAGCTGCGCACGGCACAGGACGCGCTCGACCGCCTGCCGCGGCTCTGGGGCGCCGAGGTGGGCGCCGCGCTCGCCGCCGGCGACTGCGCCGTCGTCGTCGGACCCCCCGGGATCGTCACGGTGCCAGGCTGGCAGCTCGTCGCCGGCACCGCGGGCGCGGGCGGCGCGGCGCTCGACCGCCGCTTCCGCGGCGAGCACGCCGTGGCCTCCGCGATCCGTGCGCTTCGGTCGGGCAGCGCCCCGATCGCGGTCGTCGTCCATTCCGGCGCGCCGGGCATCCTGCGGCCCGCGCCTGACCGCACCGACCTTGCCGCCGCCGCCGATGCGCTGCGCACCGCGCGCGTCGAGGTTCGAGAGTGGATTCCCGGCGAGTCGCCCCAGCCGGCGGTTCCCGACGGCCGGCCGGTCGTCTGGGTCGTGCTGGCGCCGATCGACCGCGACGCGACGGTCGAGAGCCCGCGCGAGCGCGAGCTGCTGGCCGCCGCACGCCGCCTGGTGACGCAGTCGCAGCCGGTGCTCCTCACCGTGGGACCGAGCCTGCTGCCGATGCTCGGGCAGCAGGACCCGTGGGCCACGCTCCTGGCCCCGCGTGGGCTCACCGCGCAGACCGGGCGCACCGTGCTCGAGGCCGTCCCCGTCGGACCGGGGCGCACGGAGACGCGAGCGGCGCAGTCGATCGTCGACGGCGTGGCTGCGGGTGCGCTCGGGCGAGCCGTCGACGGACAGCGCCTCTGGCTCGAGCGCCCGGTGCCGCTCGAGATCGACGGTGCGTGCGGGTCATGCGCCGCGGTGAGCGAGGTCGAGCCGTCGCCCGAGCGCTGGATCGAGCGCGACTGGCGGCGCGACGTCCGAGCACGGATCAGCGTGCCCGAGGAGCAGCGGCTGGCGGGACCGGTGCCGCTGGTCGCCGCGGGCGAGGGCGGGGCACGTGCGGTGCTCGTCGGCTCGCCCACCTGGCTCACCACCGCGGTGGCCGATGCCGCCGACCCGCTCGGCGGCGGGCGAATCGCGCTCCGCTACCCCGGCAACCGAGATCTGCTCGTCAATGCCGTGATGTGGCTCGCCGGCCTCGACGACCAGGTGGCGGGATCGGGCGCGGGCGGCGAGGTCGCGCGGCTTCCGCGGCTCTCCCGCGCCACGGTGGCCGCGGTCGGCACGATCGAGGCGTTCGCGCTGCCGGCCGCCCTGGCGGCGATCGGCGCCGTGGTCGTCGTCCGCCGGAGGCTCCGGACATGACCGCACGCGCCCTGCGCATCGCGCTCCTCTTGGCCGTGGTGTCGGTGGCCGCATGGCTTGCCGTGCGCTCGCGGCCGGCGGCGTCCGAGGGCCGGGTGGTCCGCCAGCCGCTCTTCGCGCTGGACGAGATCCCCGTCGAGCAGGTCGATCGCCTGATGCTCGAGCGCCCCGGCGCGCCCACCCTCGAGTTCGTGCGTTCGGCCGACGGCTGGTCGCAGGCCGTACCGTTCGTGCACCCCGCCGACGCCGCCGCCATCCGGATGGTGATCGATGCGTTCGCATCGCTCGAGTCGACGCGTGCGGTCGATCCCGCGTCGCTCGACCCGGAGGCGCGCGTGGCGCTCGGGATCGACCCGGCGCGTGCGCGCGTCACGGTCGCGTGGCCGGGCGGGTCGCGCACGGTCGTCCTGGGCCGCCGGACGGTGGCGGGCCGCGCGTGGGCGCGCGTGGACGGGCGCGCCGATGCCGCGAGCGTCGATGCCGGCCTGCACGCGATCGCGCTCGAGGACGACCCGCGCCAGTGGCGTTCCTCGCGCCTGCATGACGCCGCCAGCGCCGACGTCGCGCGGCTCGAGCTCCGCTACGGCCCGGCGCCCGGGCAGCAGCTCGTGATCGCGCGCTCGGGCGGCGCCTGGCGCTCCGAGGCGCCGTTCTCGACGCGGATCGACGCCGAGGCGGTACGCGGCTACCTCGATGCGCTGCTCCGTGCGGATGCCGACGCGTTCGTCGCGGACGAGCCGAAGGACCTCGCGGCATTCGGCCTGGCGTCGCCGGAACGGTCGGTGCGGCTGCGCGCGTCCGGCGACGCGGTTCCCGATGTCGGCCTGATCGAGGTGGGCGTGCCGGTCGCCGAGGGCGCGCAGGAGCGCTTCGGCCGCATCGACGGGCGCCCCGCGGTGGTCCAGCTCGGGCCCCGCGCGCTCGCGGCCCTGTTCCCGCCGCCGGCGTTCTTCATCGACCCGCGCGGCTGCGCGGCGGTGCCCGCGGACGTGCGCCGGATCGAGTTCGTGCCGCCGGAGGGTTCCGCGGCCTTGGCCTGGGCGGCCGAACGCTCGCTGGACGCGTGGACGCTCCGCGTGGGCAGCGCGGCGGACGCGGGGGTCGCCGTGCCGGCCGACCGCGAACGCGTGCGCCGGCTGCTCGCCCAGCTCTGCGAGGCGCGGGCGCCCGCGATCGCGTTCCAGCAGGCCCCGAAGGAACTCGTCCTCGGCACGTTCCGCCTCGTGGGCGCCGGCGATCTTCCGATCGCCGAGGTCCGCATCGCACGCGAGCAGGCGGGACAGTGGGCGCTCGACGGCCTCGACGGCGTGCTGCGCGTCCATCCCCCGGGCTTCGACGTCGCGACCGACCCGGCCGCCTACGCCGGGAACAGGTAGAGCGACACCCGGTCGTCGCCGCGCCGGCCCGTCCACGCGCGGTCGAGGCGCGACAGTTCGGCCGCCGTCATCGGCGCCGCGCTGCGCGGCCCCGCATCCCCGAGTCGGTGCGGCGCGGTGAACACCCACGCGGCATTCACCAGCCCGCGCGCAACCATCGGCCGCACCAGGCCGCTGCCGGCCTCGACCAGCACGGTGGCCACGCCACGCCGGCCCAGCTCCGAGAGCAGCGCACCCTCGTCGGCCGCAGCCAGCACCTCGGCACCGCACGCGCGGAGGGCGTCTGCCTCTCGTGCGCCCGAGTCGATCGCCTCCGGCGGCGCCGCCACCACGGTCGGCACCTCGCGTGCCGTGCGCACGATCGCACGGTCGGCCGGCATGCCGAGCCTCGGCGCCCACACCACGCGCAGCGGCGTGCGCCGCGCGCGCGTGCCGCGCACGGTGAGGAGCGGGTCGTCGACCATCACGGTGCCCATCCCGGTGAGGACGGCGTCGACGCGCGCCCGCTCGCGGTGCACCATCGCGCGGCTCCGCTCGCCGCTGATCCAGCGCGGCTCGCCCGGGCGCGTGGCGATGCGTCCGTCGGCCGACTCCGCCCACTTCGCGATCACCCACGGCCGCCCCGTGCGCACGCGGTGCAGGAAGGGCGCCGTGACGCGCGCGGCATCGGGGTGCGGCAGGTGCTCGGCATCGATGCCGTGCCGCCGCAGCGTCTCGGCCCCGCCGGCCGCGGGCGGATTCGGATCGGCACAGCCGTAGATGACGCGTGCCACGCCGGCCTCGCGCAGCGCCATGCTGCACGGCCCGGTGCGCCCGTGGTGGTTGCAGGGTTCGAGCGTGACGACCGCGGTGGCCCCGCGCGCGGCGCTCCCCGCCCGACGCAGCGCCTCGATCTCGGCATGCGGACCGCCGCATCGGCGGTGGTAGCCCTCGGCGACCGGTTCGCCGCCGGGCGCGACGATCACGCAGCCCACCATCGGGTTCGGCTCCGCGCCGCCGTGGCCGCGCCAGGCGATGCGTGCCGCGTGCGCCATCCAGCGCGCCGCGTCCGCGCGGTTCACGCCGGCGTCCCGGCGGGCTCGCCGAGCGTGACGTGGGCCTCGATCTCCGCGGCGCGGTCGAGCGCACCCGGGGCGACGGGCACCGCCTGGGGCACGCGCACGGTGGCCACGAGGACGTCGTCGTCGCCGACTCGCCCGCGCCATTGCTCCACGGCGGTCGACAGCTGCTGCGCCATGCGCGCCCCCGCCGGCATGCGCGCGATCGCGTCGCGGATCCGCTCGAGCCCGAACTGCCGGCCTGCCCGGTCGGGGGCCTCGTGCACGCCGTCGGTGACGAGCACCAGCGTGTCCGCGGGGCCGAGCGCGATCTCGCGTTCCTCGGCGTCGAACTCGTCGTCCGGCACCACGCCCAGCAGGAAGGTCGTCGAGTCGAAGCGCTCGACGGTCCCGTCGCCGCGCCGCACCCACGCCGGCGGGTGGCCGGCGTTCACGTACCGCACGGTGCCGAGCGCCGGGTCCACCTGGATGGCGAGCGCGGTGAGGTAGACGCTGTGCCTGGACAGCGTGAGCGACACGTAGCGGTTGAGCGCGCGAAGCACGGCCCCCGGCGCGATGTCCGGGTCCTCGGCGAGCAGCCGCTCGATCTCCCCCGAGAGCCTCGCGACCGTCAGCGCGCTGGCAAGCCCGTGCCCCGTGACGTCCATCAGCACGATGTCCAGGCGTCCCTTCGCGTCGACGCTCGCGTGGATGAAGTCGCCGCCCACTTCGTTGGCAGGCTGGTAGGCGTAGTCGAAGTCGAGCTCCGGGCGGCGGATCGCCGCCGGGAACAGGGCCATCTGCACCGAGCGCGCCTGCGACAGCTCGCGGCGCATGGCGAAGAAGCCCTTGGTCACCATCGAGCGGTCGAAGCGGCGCCGGTGCCGCCGCAGTCGCCACGCGCTGATCGCCAGGCCCGGCACCAGCATCAGGGGGGCGCCCAGCAGCGCACCGACGGTCTCGCCCATGCCGATGCGGCCCAGCGCCTTGAGCACCGCGAACTCCATGATGAACCCGGAGAGGATCGGGTACATCGGCCGCAGGCTCTCGCGCGGCGACCACGGAAGGAAGACGCTCGCGAAGAAGTGCAGGAAGAAGATGTTCGTCAGTCCGCTCGCCACCGGCTCGGTCGCATCCGGCGGCAGCAGGTACTGCGTGAGGAGGTCCATCGCGAGCGTCAGCATCGCGGTCTGCAGCAGGAACCAGTTCGTGGCCTGCAGCGTCTGCTCGCGCGTCTCCAGCTTCGGGCGCACGAACACGAAGGCCCGCGCGGCGATGGCCAGGTTCAGGATCGTGCCCAGGAAGAGCACGCCGAGGTACGCGGCGCCCGGCACCGCCGACGCCGCCCCTGCGCCCGGATCGCCGCCGGCGGCGCGCACCGCGCCGTCGTCCATCCCGACGACGAGTGCAGGGCCGTCGATCTTTCCCAGCAGCGCCACTCCCGCCGTCGCCAGCAGCGCGAGGATCAGGTACGCGATGGTGACCCCGAGCAGCCACCCGAACCGTCGGCGCAGCCACGCCTCCAGCTCCTGCTCGTACTCGGCCTTGAACAGCGTTCCGTCTGCTGCCTCGACCATGGCGTCAGCGTATCCGTGGAAGGAAAGGGGCCCGTCGTTCCGACGGGCCCCTGTGCGGTTCGTGCCTGGATCGGCCCGTCTCGTTCACTGCTTCGCGAGCACTTCCTGCTTGAGGCGCTCGGGCATCTGCCGGTAGGTCAGCGGCTCCATGCTGGCGGCCGCGCGGCCCTGCGTCATCGAGCGCAGCGCGGTCGTGTAGCCGAAAAGCTCGCTCAGGGGCACCTCGGCGGTGATCTGGCGGGTGTTGCCGCGCATCTCGCTGTCGATGATCTGCCCGCGGCGGCTGGCCACGTCGCCGGAGACGTTGCCGAAGAACTCGTCGGGGGTGGTGATCACGACCTTCATGATCGGCTCCAGGAGCGCCGGGCCGGCCTTGGTGAACGCCTCGCGGAAGGCGAGGGCGCCGGCCTGCTCGAAGGCGATCTGGTTCGAGTCGACGTCGTGGTAGGAGCCGAACACCAGCTGCACGCGGCAGTTGATGACCGGGTAGCCGCCGATGACGCCGCTCGCGGCCGCCTGGCGGATGCCGTACTCGACGCTCGGGATGAACTCGCGCGGGATGACGCCGCCCTGCACCTTGTCCTCGAACACCACGCCGTTCTCCATCTCGAGGCCCTGGGCCTCCGCCTCCTCGGGCGTGATGGGCATGATGGTGACGACGGCGTCGCCGTACTGGCCGCGGCCGCCGGTCTGCTTCTTGAACAGGCCGCGGACGTCCTTCGCCATGCCGGTGATCGTCTCGCGGTAGCTGACGCGCGGCTTGCCGACGTTGACGCCGATCTTCATGTCGCGCACGAGCTTGTTCTTGATGATCTCCAGGTGCAGCTCGCCCATGCCGCTGATGATCGTCTCGCCCGTCTCGTCGTTGTAGTTCGAGCGGAACGAGGGGTCCTCGCGGCGGATGGTGGTGAGCGCCTCGCCGAGCTTCTTCTTGTCGTCGGCCGTCTGCGGCTCGATCGACATGCTGATGACGGGCTCGGGGAAGGTCATGCGCTCCAGGATGATCGGGTCGTCCTGGTCGCAGAGGGTGTCGCCCGTGAAGGACTCCTTCAGGCCGACGACGGTCACGATCTGGCCGGGGCCGGTCGAGTCGAGGGCGGTGCGGTTCTGCGCGTGCATCTCGTACAGGCGGCTGACGTTCTCGCGCTTGCCGTTGCCGGGGTTGAGGACGCGCATGCCCTTCTCGAGCTTGCCCGAGTAGACGCGGATGTAGGTCAGGGTGCCGGCCACGTCGGCCACGACCTTGAAGACCAGCGCGCTGAACGGCGCGTCCTCGCGGTGCGGGCGGCTGAGCTTGACCGACGGGTCCTTCGGGTCCACGCCCTCGACGTCCGGGCACTCGGTCGGGTTCGGCAGGTACTGGATGACGGAGTCGAGCACCTTCTGGACGCCGACGTACTTCAGCGCCGAGCCGCACAGCACCGGGTAGATCTTCAGGGCGCACACGCTCTTGCGCAGCGAGGCCTTCAGCTCGGCGACGGTGATCGTCGAGGCGTCGGTGAGGAACTTCTCGGCGAGCGCGTCGTCGAGCTCGCAGATCTTCTCGACCATCTCGGCGCGCCACAGCTCGGCGGCGTCCGCCATGTCCTCGGGGATCGGGCCGTAGGTGATGGTGGCGCCCTGGTCGTCGGCCGACCAGTACATGGCCTTCATCTCCATCAGGTCGATGATCCCCTTGAAGTCGTTGCCGAAGCCGATCGGCAGCTGGATCGCCACCGCGTTCGCGCCGAGGCGCGCGCGGATCGACTTGAAGCTGTAGTCGAAGTCGGCGCCGAGCTTGTCCATCTTGTTGATGAGGCACAGGCGGGGCACGCCGTAGCGGTCGGCCTGGCGCCACACCGTCTCGGACTGCGCCTCCACGCCTTCCTTGCCGTCGAACACCGCCACCGCGCCGTCGAGGACGCGCAGCGAGCGCTCCACCTCGATGGTGAAGTCGACGTGGCCCGGGGTGTCGATCAGGTTGATCTTGTACTCCTGGCCGCCGAACTCCCACGGGCAGGTGGTCGCGGCGCTCTGGATGGTGATGCCGCGCTCCTGCTCTTCCTGCAGGCTGTCCATCGTGGCCGTGCCCTCGTGCACCTCGCCGACCTTGTGGATCTTGCCCGTGTAGTAGAGGATGCGCTCGGAGACGGTGGTCTTGCCGGCGTCGATGTGGGCGCAGATGCCGATGTTGCGAACCTTGCTGAGGTCGATGGCCATGGAATGGGTCCGTTGGGGAAAAAGGGGTAGATCGCGGAGGATATCCGCACCTGCCATGCCCCACAAGGCCAACGTCAGGATCGGGTTATCGAGCGCGCGGAACGCGGCGTGCGCGTCGCGGCGGGGTTCGCGCGCCGACGGTCAGATCGACCGCACGAGGGCCTCGCGGGCGATCCCGAGCCGCTCGGCGGCGGGGGCGACGTCCTCCAGGAATCGGCGCCCGTCCTGCACGTAGCCGGCGGTCGGCGCCAGCCCCGGCACGTGGCGCGCGAAGAACGCGTTCAGTCGGCGCATGTGCAGCTCGCGCGCGAACTTCGCGGCCATCGACGCGAGGGCGATCGGCAGGTTGCGCTCCTCGCCGCCGAGCTCGAAGCTGACGGTGGCGGCATGCGCCGGCAGGCCGCCGCCCGCGGGCCAGCGCAGGCGGTAGCGCGCGGTCGCCTCGGATTCCTCGAGCACCGCGAGCGCGGCGTCGGGGAAGGACGTTCGGAGCGGGTCGAGGTAGCCCGTGCGCCCGCCCTGGCGATCGAGGGCGATCCACGCGTCGATGCCGCGGCCGGCGGCGAGCCGGCGCAGGCGATCGACGTGCCCGGCGGCGGCCATGAAGTTGATCGTGGCCTTGTTGCTGACGCGCGCGGCAAGCCGGTTGAACTCGCGCGCGTCGAGGGCACGCACGGAGAGGGAGGCTGCCTCGATGCCCGCCTTCGCGAGCGCCGTGCGCAGCATGGCGCCCGAGATGCGCAGCGCGGCAGCGTCGTTGCCGACCGGCAGCGGCAGCGGGGCGTCGTGCCAGGCGTCGCCCTCCGGCGGCGGTACGGCATGCGCCCCGAGCGCGGCGAGCAGGGCGTCGTCGTCGGCCCACTCGGCCGGCGCCCCGGCGACGGCCGACGCGAACGCGGCCACGCCGCGCTCGAGGTGGCGCAGCGGGTGCAGCGCGGCGTCCTTCGCGCCCTTGAGCTTCTTGCTGTCCTCGACGGCGATGCGGCGGCGGCGGTCGGTCGTCGTGCGGCAGACGGCGGCGGAGAGCGCCTTCCAGAGGCAGGGCGGGGGCGTCGGGTCGCCCGGCGACGCGGGTGCCGCGTTTCCGGCCGCGTCGGGCACGACGAACGCCGCGCAGCCCACGCACAGCGGCCCGAGCAGGGGTCCGTATCCGGCCTCGTCGATGCCTGCGTACAGCAGCGGCATGGGGATGAATGTATGGGAAACTCCCCGGCGTGTCCGGTTCCCGCGTCCTGCTCGCCATGTCCGGCGGCGTCGACAGTTCCGTCGCCGCCGCGCTCCTCCAGCGCGAGGGCCACGAGGTGGTCGGCGTGTTCATGCGCCTCGGGAGCCCCGGCGAGGCGTTCGACGAGCTGTCGCCGGCGGACGCGTGCCCGGCCGCGAGGCCGGGTGCCGACGTGCCGCTGCGCATCGGCCACCAGGGATGCTGCTCGATCAACGACGCGGCAGACGCGCGACTCGTCGCCGCGAAGCTCGGCATTCCCTTCTACGTCGTCAACTTCAAGAAGGACTTCGGCCGCATCATCGACTACTTCGTGGCCGAGTACGGCGCCGGCCGCACGCCGAACCCCTGCGTGCGCTGCAACGACTGGCTGAAGTTCGGCAAGCTGCACGACTACGCGCGCCAGATCGACGCGGAGTTCGTGGCAAGCGGCCACTACGCGCGGGTCGAGGCGGACGGCGCCGGCGGCTTCGCGCTGCGCCGCGGCGTCGACCTCGACAAGGACCAGAGCTACGTGCTCTTCGGCGCGCCGCGCGATCGCCTGGCGCGCATGCGGCTGCCGGTGGGCGGCATGTGCAAGTCCGAGGTGCGCGCGCTGGCGCGTGAACTCGCGCTTCCCGTCTTCGACAAGCCCGATTCGCAGGAGATCTGCTTCGTGCCGGACAACGACTACGCCGGGCTCGTCGCGCGCCGCGCGCCGGGGTCGATCCGGCCCGGCGCGATCGTCGACCTGAGCGGCCGCATCCTGGGCGAGCATCCCGGCCACCAGCACTTCACGGTCGGCCAGCGCCGCGGCATCGGCGTGGCGATGGGCGACCCGGTCTACGTGGTGCGCAAGGACGCCGGCACGAACACCGTCACGGTCGGCCCGCGCGAGGCGCTGCTTGCCGCGCGCTGCGAGGCGGGCGAGTGCAACTGGCTCGTCGAGCCGCGCGACGGATGGGTGCGCTGCACCGCGAAGATCCGCTACAACGCCGAGCCCGTGCCCGCCGAGGTGCGCGCGCTGCCGACGGCCGGCGACGGGTCGCAGCCCGACCTCGAGGTCCGCTTCGACACCCCCCAGCCCGCCGTCGCGCCCGGCCAGGCCGTCGTCTGCTACGACCGCGACCACGTCCTCTGCGGCGGCTGGCTGAAATAGGTGCCAGGAACCCCTGTCCCTATTTCCCGAGGCGCTCGATCTCGATCCGCCTGCCCTCGGGAAACGACGCGACCAGGTGCAGTTCGCCGCCCAGCGCCTCGACGTACTTCCTGAGCGTCGACAGGTACATGTCGGCCGCGCGTTCGAGCTTCGACACCGTGCCCTGGCCGGTCTCCAGGTTGGCGGCGAGCTCCGCCTGGGTCATCCCGATCGCCTTCCGCACCTCCGGAAGCGGCATCGTCGCCAGCGTGCGCGCCACCCGCGCGTCGATCCGCGCCCTCGCCTCGGGCGGCATGTTCTTCATGAGCTCGGACCACTTGCGCGTCTTCACGGCGAATCTCCTTTGGGTCCCGGCGCCCTCAGGTGCCGGTCGTAGATCGTGTCGGCCTCGCGATTCATCCGTCGGTAGAACCGGGCGTTGCCCGCCTTGTCGCCGCCGACGATGAGGATCGCCGTGCGGCGCGGGTCGAATGCGAACAGGACCCGGAACGCCGACCGTCCGAACGCGGTTCGCAGCTCCTTCATGTTGGCGTGCCGCGATCCCTTGACCGCGTCCACACATGGCCGCCCGAGCGAGGGCCCCACCGCCCGCAGGACCTCGACGTCGTGCGCGATCGCCTCCTGTGCCCGCATGGGCAGGGACTGCCACCAGCGGGCGAATTCCTCGGTGACCTCGACGTTCCAGCCATCGCGCACGGAATTATTCCATAGGAGACATATGTGTCAAGTTGAATTCTCGGCGGATGCCCGGACGCCCCGGGCCCGCGGGCTCGGGGCCAACCGAGGTCCCGTCCTTCCCGCCTCGCGCGACCGCGGCGGAACTTCCGCACGCGGAACCCGGGGACAGGGGTTCCTGGCACC